>NZ_CP166774.1:0-117500 GCF_059695565.1 Pseudomonas sp. LBUM1679 | reverse complement strand
GGTGATCCACATCTTGCTGCCGGTCAGGCTGTAACCGCCTTCCACTTTGCGCGCACGGGAAATCATCGCACCCGGGTCGGAACCATGGTTCGGCTCAGTCAGACCGAAGCAACCGATCCATTCGCCGGAAGCCAGTTTCGGCAGGTACTTCTGCTTCTGGGCCTCAGTACCAAACTCGTTGATCGGCACCATCACCAGCGAAGACTGCACGCTCATCATCGAGCGATAACCGGAGTCGACACGCTCGACTTCACGGGCGATCAAGCCGTAGCTGACATAGTTCAGGCCGCTGCCACCGTACTGCTCAGGGATGGTCGCCCCCAAAAGGCCTATTTCGCCCATCTCGCGAAAGATCGCCGGGTCGGTCTTTTCATGGCGGAAAGCTTCGAGAACGCGCGGCGCGAGCTTCTGCTGAGCGAATTGCTCGGCAGTATCGCGGATCATGCGCTCTTCTTCGGTGAGCTGTTGATCCAGCAGCAGGGGATCGATCCAGTTGAAGCTAGCTTTACCGCCCATGAGTGTGTCCTCTCGAATCGGGTCAAATATCGTGGATTGATCCTAGGCCGGGTTCGGCGTCAGGGCAAACGAGGATTTCGCATACTGTTGTGCTAATTTCTCACTCCGAAAGGTCTCCGAACGGCTTTTATGCCCTGTATTAGTGAGGTTGCCGTACATGCGAAGGAAAATACCCAGCACGACTGCCTTGATCAGCTTCGAGGCGGCAGCGCGCCACGAAAGCTTTACCAAGGCCGCCCAGGAACTTTCGCTGACCCAAGGCGCGATCTGCCGGCAGATCGCCAGCCTGGAAGAGTTTCTGGGCGTCGAACTGTTCCGCCGCTCGCGCCGCGGGGTCAAGCTGACGGAAGCCGGACTGTCCTATAGCCGACGGGTAGCCACCCAGCTCGATGCGGTGGAACGGGACACCTTGTCAGTGATGGGTCAGCAGGGCACCAATGTGATCGAACTGGCCGTCGTACCGACCTTCGGTACTCAATGGCTGCTGCCAAGGCTCAAGGACTTCCAGCAACAACACCCGGAAGTGACGGTCAACCTCACCAATCGAACGCGCCCCTTCCTGTTTGCCGACACCGACTTCGATGCTGCGATCTATTTTGGCGACGCTGACTGGTCGGGTACCGAATCCCACAGGCTGATGGGCGAAAGTCCGATGCCCGTATGCAGCCCTGACCTGCTGGGAAAAAACACCCATCTGACACCCAGTGCAATCGCCGACCTGCCCCTGCTGCAGCAGACCACTCGCCCCTATGCCTGGCGCCAGTGGTTCAACTCGCAGAACCTTAATATCCCGCGAGACATGACAGGACCGCGTTACGAGCTATTCTCCATGCTGGCCCAAGCGGCCATGCACGACATGGGGATTGCGCTGATCCCGCCGTTCCTGATTCAGCGTGAGCTGGCGGAGAAGCGCCTGGTGATCGCCAACCCTCAGGCACTGTCGAGCATCAAGGCTTATTACCTGATGATTCCTGAGCGAAAGGTCGAATCGGCCTCTTTAAGGGCTTTTCGCGATTGGCTGGTTAATCAGGCACACAGCTACAGCCTAGAAGGATAAAGGCCCAGATCGATTAGTTGACCTCGTAGTCAGCAAAATGAAAACCCTACAGATATAAGTATTTGTCGCATATTCGCAGACTGTATAGCGAAGGGGTACAAACGTCCCATAAGCGCCTGAATACCTGGCCTTGAGCCTCCATTTCGCGGCAATAACGCCCCATTCACCTTACCGATGTGAAAATAACTCATTTTTCAGCTAGATCCTTGCAAGGCACGGCCTGCAAGGGATTGACCCGGTTGGTTGCGACATTCGGTCACGGGGTGACTTGTAGTTAATTTTCCGTCACCCGTCATAATCCCTTGATGGGCACAAAGTTCGCCTGCAAAATGCCGCGCCCCGCCTTGTTTGGCGGGATCGTGCTGATCGGCCGCCCCAGCCGCACCATCCGCAGTGCATGGGTTTACTCAATAAGATCACGCAGGAGATTTGACGTGCACATTGGTGTTCCTCTCGAAACCCAGACGGGTGAAACACGGGTTGCTGCAACCCCGGAAACCATCAAGAAGCTGATCGGCCAAGGCCATAAGGTCACTGTGCAAAGCGGCGCCGGCATTAATGCCAGTGTTGTCGACAGTGCTTATGAAGCGGCAGGCGCAACCATTGGCAGCGCCAACGATGCGTTTGGCGCCGAGCTGATTCTCAAGGTGGTCGCTCCCAGCGACAGCGAACTCGCGCTGATCAAGAGCGGCACCGTTGTGGTGGGCATGCTCAACCCGTTCAGCAATGAAACCATTGCCAAGCTGGCTGAGTGCGGCATTACCGCGTTCGCGCTGGAAGCCGCGCCACGCACCTCCCGCGCGCAGAGCCTGGATGTGCTGTCGTCCCAGGCCAACATCGCCGGCTATAAGGCCGTGCTGCTGGCGGCTCACCATTATCCGCGCTTCATGCCGATGCTGATGACCGCTGCGGGCACCGTAAAAGCGGCGCGCGTACTGATTCTGGGTGCCGGCGTCGCCGGTTTGCAGGCCATTGCCACGGCAAAACGCCTGGGTGCCGTCATCGAAGCGTCTGACGTGCGTCCTGCAGTAAAAGAGCAGATCGAATCCCTCGGCGCCAAGTTCGTCGACGTGCCTTACGAGACGGACGAAGAGCGCGAATGCGCCGTCGGTGTCGGCGGTTACGCGCGCCCCATGCCCGCCAGCTGGATGCAGCGCCAAGCCTTGGCCGTGCACGAGCGCGCCAAGCAGGCTGACATTGTCATCACCACCGCACTGATCCCGGGCCGCAAGGCGCCGACACTGCTCAGCGCGGAAACCGTGGCGCAGATGAAGCCGGGCTCGGTGGTCATCGACCTCGCGGCAGCCCAGGGCGGCAACTGCCCGCTGACGGTGGCCGATCAGGTCGTGGTCGAGAATGGCGTGACCATTTGTGGCCCGACCAACCTGGCCGGCGCCGTCGCGGCCGATGCTTCGGCCCTGTACGCGCGCAACCTGCTGGACTTCCTGAAGCTGGTCTTCAACAAAGAAGGCCAGTTCGAGATCAACCTCGAAGACGATATCGTCGCCGCGTGCCTGATGTGCCGCGACGGCCAAGTCATCCGCAAAAACGCCTAAGCAGGGATTCAGACGATGGAAGAGCTTATCTCCCCCGGTATCTACAACCTGATCATCTTCGTGCTGGCGATTTATGTCGGTTATCACGTGGTCTGGAACGTTACACCTGCCCTGCACACGCCATTGATGGCGGTGACCAACGCCATTTCGGCGATCGTGATCGTCGGCGCCATGCTGGCGGCGGCGCTGACCGTGACGCCACTGGGCAAGACCATGGGCACCCTGGCGGTGGCGCTGGCGGCGGTGAACGTGTTTGGTGGCTTCCTGGTCACCCGCAGGATGCTTGAAATGTTCAAGAAAAAAGCCCCGAAAGCGGTTAAAGAAGAGGCGTCCAAGTAATGAGCATGAACCTCGTCACGACGCTCTACTTGATCGCGTCGATCTGCTTCATCCAGGCCCTCAAAGGTCTGTCGCACCCGACCACGTCCCGACGTGGCAATTTTTACGGCATGCTCGGCATGGCGCTGGCGATCCTCACTACCGTGGGCCTCATCTATAAGCTGGCCGCGCTCTCTTTTGCGGAAGGCGGCGCCACCGCCGGCATCGGTTACGTCATCGTCGGCCTGTTGGTCGGTGGCACCGCCGGGTCGATCATGGCCAAGCGCGTCGAAATGACCAAGATGCCGGAACTGGTCGCCTTCATGCACAGCATGATCGGTATGGCCGCGGTATTCATCGCCATTGCGGCGGTGGTCGAGCCGCAGTCCCTGGGCATCGTCAAGCAGCTGGGTGATTCGATCCCGGCGGGCAACCGTCTGGAGCTGTTCCTCGGCGCTGCCATCGGTGCAATTACCTTCTCCGGTTCGGTGATCGCCTTCGGCAAGCTCTCGGGCAAATACAAGTTCCGCCTGTTCCAGGGCGCGCCGGTGCAATTCAGCGGCCAGCACAAGCTTAACCTGGTGCTGGGCCTGGCGACGCTGGCACTGGGCCTGACCTTCATGTTCACCGGCAATCTCGGCGCATTTGCCCTGATGCTGGCCCTGGCCTTCGTGCTGGGCGTGTTGATCATCATCCCGATCGGCGGTGCGGACATGCCCGTCGTGGTGTCGATGCTCAACAGCTACTCCGGCTGGGCAGCGGCGGGGATCGGTTTCTCGCTGAACAACTCGATGCTGATCATTGCCGGCTCACTCGTGGGTTCGTCCGGTGCGATCCTGTCGTACATCATGTGCAAGGCGATGAACCGTTCGTTCTTCAACGTACTGCTCGGTGGTTTCGGCAACACGGTAGATGCAACTGGCCCGGCAGGCTTGAAAGAGGCCCGTCCGGTGAAATCCGGTTCGGCTGACGATGCGACCTTCCTGCTGACCAACGCCGACACCGTGATCATCGTTCCGGGTTATGGCCTGGCGGTGGCACGCGCCCAACACTCACTGATGGAGCTGGCGGAGAAGCTAACTCACCGGGGAGTCACCGTGAAGTTTGCGATCCACCCGGTCGCCGGTCGGATGCCAGGGCACATGAACGTCCTGCTGGCCGAAGCCGAAGTACCTTACGAGCAAGTGTTCGAGATGGATGACATCAACTCCGAGTTCGGCCAGGCCGACGTGGTGCTGGTGCTCGGCGCCAACGACGTGGTCAACCCGGCGGCGAAGAACGATCCGAAATCGCCGATTGCCGGCATGCCGATCCTCGAGGCTTATAAAGCCAAGACCATCATCGTCAACAAGCGCTCGATGGCCAGCGGCTATGCCGGTCTGGACAACGAACTGTTCTACCTGGACAAAACCATGATGGTCTTCGGCGACGCCAAGAAAGTTATCGAAGACATGGTCAAAGCCATCGAGTAAAACCTGCGGAAGCAGCAATACCCAAAACCTCAGCCTTTAGTAGGCTGGGGTTTTTTATTGCCGGTGAAATGACCCGCCAACCCGACCAAAGGCTCTAAATCAGGGCTCGGCATTCGACCATGGTAGCGGGACGGATTTTTTTCAAATCACTAGACTGCACACCTTGCTTTCGTTACCCGAGATAACCCTCCATGTACCGTGATCGTATTCGCTTGCCTTCGTTGTTGGATAAAGTGATGAGCGCCGCTGACGCTGCCGCTCTGATTGAGGACGGCATGACCGTCGGCATGAGTGGTTTCACTCGCGCCGGCGAAGCCAAGGCCGTGCCCCACGCGTTGGCCGAACGCGCCAAGCTGACCCCGCTGAAAATCACCCTGATGACCGGCGCGAGCCTGGGCAACGACCTCGACAAACAGCTCACCGAAGCCGGGGTACTGTCGCGACGCATGCCATTCCAGGTCGATAGCACGCTGCGCAAGGCGATTAACGCCGGCGAAGTGATGTTCATCGACCAGCACCTTTCGGAAACCGTGGAGCAGCTGCGCAACCAGCAGCTCAAGCTGCCGGACATCGCGGTGATCGAGGCCGTTGCGATCACCGAGCAGGGCCACATCGTACCGACCACTTCGGTCGGCAACTCGGCCAGCTTTGCGATTTTCGCCAAACAGGTCATCGTTGAGATCAACCTGGCGCACAACCCAAATCTGGAAGGTCTGCACGACATCTACATCCCGACTTATCGTCCGACTCGCACGCCGATCCCGCTGGTGAAGGTCGATGATCGCATTGGCAGTACCGCCATCCCGATCCCGGCGGAAAAGATCGTCGCCATCGTCATCACCAATCAGTCCGACTCGCCTTCTACAGTACTGCCACCGGACGTGGACACCCAGGCCATCGCCGACCATCTGATCGACTTCTTCAAGCAGGAAGTGGCGGCCGGACGCATGACCAACAAGCTTGGCCCGCTGCAAGCCGGGATTGGCACCATCGCCAACTCGGTGATGTGCGGTCTGATCGATTCACCCTTCGAAGACCTCACCATGTACTCCGAAGTGCTGCAGGACTCGACTTTCGACCTGATCGATGCCGGCAAGCTGAGTTTTGCATCGGGCAGTTCGATCACCTTGTCGGCTCGTCGCAATACCGACGTTTTCGGCAACCTGGAGCGCTACAAGGACAAACTGGTCCTGCGTCCGCAGGAGATCTCCAACCACCCGGAAGTGGTGCGCCGACTGGGCATCATCGGCATTAACACCGCACTGGAATTCGACCTGTACGGCAACGTCAACTCCACCCATGTCTGTGGCACGCGGATGATGAACGGGATCGGCGGTTCGGGCGACTTCGCGCGCAATGCGCACCTGGCGATCTTTGTCACCAAGTCGATCGCCAAGGGCGGCGCGATCTCCAGCGTCGTGCCCATGGTCAGTCACGTCGACCACACCGAGCATGACGTCGACATCCTCGTCACCGAGATCGGCCTGGCGGACCTGCGCGGCCTGGCGCCGCGGGAGCGGGCTCGCGTTGTCATCGACAATTGCGTGCACCCGGACTATCGCCAGGCGCTGGATGATTACTTCACAGCCGCATGCGCAATTGGCGGACATACCCCGCATATCCTTCGCGATGCACTGAGCTGGCACATAAACCTCGAAGAAACCGGGCGCATGCTCGCCGTGTGATGAGATACAGATAGCGGCTGACGCGAACACATTTTCGTCAGTCGGCTATTGCCAAGCTGAAATGTGTTTAAAACTGTACTGCTGTACCGGTCGTTTCCTACAGGATTTACCTACCTTTCCGAGCAAATGTATCAAATACGCACCATTTAAGTGCGGACAGGTACAGTTGCCTCAATTTCGACCAGTACACCGCCTATTAACAGTTAACTGGTCCCTCACAATACAGGTGAACTGTATCTACAGGGACTGGCCAAACAAGAGGATCATTGGCATCAGTTAAACCACTACCTAATCCCGCCACAAGCGGAAGGATGCTAACCATGGAACGTACACTCAGTTCCGAGCTGTTCTTCGAAGACACCGCTGCAAAAACCCAGGCTTCCATGCCTCTGCGCGTTCTCGCCAACCTGATGTTGTGGCAGCGCCGCATCTCCAGCCGCCATCAACTGGCTCGTCTGGATTCGCGTCTGCTGGCTGACGCCGGGATTAGCGAAGCACAACGCTACGAAGAGCTGAGCAAGCCGTTCTGGCGCTAAGTAGCGTCGCTGGCTCTGACCTGTAGGGTCCACCGCCAGCAACCCGAATTGAATAAACAAAACCCGTCGTGGGAAACCGCGACGGGTTTTGTCGTTTCAGGGCTCAAAAAAGCCAAACCAGCACAGTTACTAAAACACTATTTTTAACCGGTACACTTCGTAGGAGCTGCCGAAGGCTGCGATCTTTTGATCTTGGTCTTGGATGTTGGATGTTGGATGTTGGATGTTGGTAGATTTAAGATCAAAAGATCGCAGCCTTCGGCAGCTCCTACATAAATCGTTTCTCCAAATGGCTGTTCGAATCCATCACTGCCAGCCTAATATCTAACCAGAACGTGGCGAACGCGGTATCACAGGCGTCTGATCTCCAGACACTGCGCCACCCCCAATCGGTTCACCAAAGGAGTTACATCATGTCCCGTCTTCGTCTGCTCAGCGCTGCAGCCCTGCTTGCCGTGGCAGCCAATGCCCACGCCACCAGCTTCATCGTGACCACCGATGCCGTCGTCGGCGCACTCAAGGCCACCTCCGATGCGACCTCCGACGTCACTTCTTCCTTCCGCGATGACAAGATCGTGCGCGCTGCCCGCGACGACGCCGCCAGCTTCGTCGCCAGCGAAGGCGCCATCCGTGGCGTGAAACTGGAAAGCGCCCTTGACCACATCCGTCAACAGGCTCCTCAGTTGAGCGCCACGGATGCGCAACTGGCCCAGGCCATCCTGACGATCTAAGCGACACCGATCACCTGGGACACGCGCGTAGTGTCCCAATGTTTCAACGCTGGCTCTAGACCGGGCGTTGCGCTAGCCTTGAGACTCGCTTCCAGCTATCGAGTCTCATGCGTTTTCTTTCAAATCTGTTGATCACTCCGTTTTTCGCAACAGCCTGCTGGGTGGGTTCGGCCCATGCCTACGACGCCTTCAACCTGTCGACACAAGGCATCGTCGCCACCGGCTACGCCACCACCATGGTGTCCGCCGCCCCCTTTGACCGTAAGCTGCTACTCGCTGCACAGGATGACGCTGCGGCGTTCATCGCCAGTGACGGCGAACTGCGAGGCGCGCAACTGGAGGCTGCCCTGGTCTACCTGCGCGACGCCCGACCAAAACTTCATGCAAGCGACCTTGAACTGGCGCAGGCAATTCTCGTCCAATAGTTATCCTTATCTGCGGAGTCGTTCCATGCGTAGCCCCCTGATTGCTGCTGCCCTTGGCCTGTTGTTGTTGGCCGATGCGACCCAGGCGCACACCCTGGTCGCCACCAGTAACATCATCATCGATGCCTCCCGGCGCACCATTGATTTCACATCCGACACCACCACATCCATTCGCGATTCGAAAATCATCCGCGAAGCCCACGACGATGCTGCCAGCTTCGTTGCCAGCGAAGGTGAAATTCGCGGCGCACAGCTGGAAGCTGCTTTCGACACATTGCGCACCCGCGTGCCGGAAGCCCGGGACGCCAGTGATCAGGTTCTCGCCGAAGCCATCCTCGCACTGTGATGTCGCCTGTCGCCTGGCTGTTGGCCGGGGTCCTGTTGCTGCTTGGCAACACGGCCCAGGCTGGCCTGCAATTACAGCTCAAGACCCAAGGGCTGAGCCCCGCTCAGCAGCAGGCCAGTCAGGCGCTGCTCGATGAGGCCATGCAGGCATTGCCGCCGCGCTTCATCGAGCAACTCGACCGCAGAATCGACGTCGGCTGGACCGATAAGATGCCAGGCGATGCCTACGGGCAGGCGTCGCTGGTGTCCGAACTCGACTTGAACCGCAACCTGCTCGCCAGCCTCACCGACGGCAGCGCTGCGACCAGCAAAACGTATCGCCCCCACGGCACTGTGCGCAGGGAAATGCTGGCCACGGTGCTGCACGAACTCACTCACATCTATGACCGCTCGCGCCTGTGGCCCGACGCGGAGCGCACGCTGATTCAGCGCTGCACCCGGCGTAACAGCAGTTCGGGACTGATCGGCATGCCCGATCAATGTCGCGGCCAGTCCGGGCGACGCTTTACCCTCAGCGACGACCCACGCCTGCTCGACCTCGCCGGTTGGCCACAGTACGTCGGCCGCCGTGGCGAGCGCGAACAGTACAATCGACAAATCGCCCGCAGCCCGGACATCTACGAGACGAGCAGCCCCAAGGAGTTCGTCGCGGTCAACATGGAGTATTTCCTGCTCGACCCGAGCTACGCCTGTCGCCGTCCTGCGCTGTACCGCTACTACCAGGAACATTTCGGCTGGGCGCCCGCGGCCAAAGACACCTGCGGCAAATCCTTTGCGTTTCTCAATGCCGGCAACGATTTCGCCAAACAACCCCTGGGCCAGGTCGACCCGGAACGGGTGTACGCCGTCGACTATCTGCTGGCCGAAGCCAATCAGAATTGGGTCAGCCGCTGGGGCCACAGTATGTTGCGCCTGGTGATCTGTGCACCCGGTCGGCCACGCGGGCCCGATTGCCGGCTGGATCTGGATCAGCATCTGGTGCTGTCCTACCGCGCCTTCGTCGGTGATGTACAGCTGTCGAGCTGGGACGGCCTGGTGGGTAAATACCCGTCGCGCCTGTTTGTCCTGCCGCTGGCTCAGGTGATCGACGAATACACCAAGACCGAACTGCGCAGCCTGGCCTCGGTGCCGCTGAACCTGTCGCGCAACGAAATCGAAAACGTGGTGGAACATGCCGCCGAGATGCACTGGAGCTACGACGGCAATTATTTCTTCCTGTCCAATAACTGCGCGGTAGAAGGATTGAAACTGTTGCGCAGCGGCACTAACAATTCGCAGCTGGTCGGGCTGGACAGCATCATGCCCAATGGTTTGTTGGAAGTGCTCAAGGGTCGCGGGCTGGCGGATACCAGCGTGCTGGACGATCCTCGCGAAGCGCTGCGCCTGGGCTATCGCTTCGACTCCTTCCGCGATCGTTATCAAGCGATGTTCGACGTGCTGAAGAAGCACCTGCCGATCAAGCAGGAAAAGGTCGAAGACTGGCTGGCATTGAAGGCTGAAGAACGTCGGCAATGGATTTATCAGGCCGACTTGCGCACCAGCGCGGCATTGCTGTTATTGGAGCAGGCCGCCTTCCGCCAACAGTTGGTACTGGCCCAGGACGAAGTAAAACAGCGCTACCTGGGCGCTCGGGAATTGAAGAACGGCGGCATGGACAAAGCCAACGCAACCTTGCAGCAGATTCTCGCCAACAGCGGCTTCCTCAGCCGTCCGGCGGAGTTGCTCGGTACGGGCGGTTATGGCTTGCCGCAGCCGAGTGAATGGCAACGCCTGGAATCGGAAAGCAGCCTGCGGCAGAAACAGCTTCAAGCGTTGACCGGCGATCTGGACAAGGAAGTGAGGGCGCTGCTCGAACCGAGCCGGGCGGCCGAGATGGCCGCTAATGAAGCCAACCTGAAGCAGGTTGGCGAGCATTTGCGCAAGTTGCACAAAGCGTCGGGCGGGTTGGAGTTGCCTTGAGATAGGGGTTATCCATGCGAGAGGAAGCGCACCTGTGGAGTGTTCCTCTGTGCAGGGCTGTGCAGGCTCTTCTGTGGCGAGGGAGCTTGTCGGATCGCCGCACCGTCCCGTTCGGCGGCGAAGCCGTCGTCCGCGCCCCCCGGTCGATATCAGGGCCGCTTCGCGCCCCAGCGGGAGCAAGCTCCCTCTCCCTCGCCACAATCATCTGTTCCGAAAACCTGCAACATTATCTCTAGCTGACGCGGGCTTGACGCACGCCGTCCGCCAGCGCCGCGCAAAGACTCAACACGCCATCAATCGCCTGATCCGGTGTCGACGCGTTGGCGATGTGATCGATCAACGCCGACCCCACCACCACACCGTCCGCCAGACGCGCGATGGACGCGGCTTGCTCCGGTGTACGGATGCCGAAGCCGATGCTGATCGGCAGATCAGTATGGCGACGCAGACGGGCAACCGCTTCTTCAACGTGTTCCAGCGTTGCCGCGCCCGCACCGGTCACACCGGCAACAGACACGTAGTAAACGAAACCGGAACTACCGTTCAGAACAGTTGGCAAGCGCACGTCATCGGTGGTCGGCGTGGTCAGGCGAATGAAGTCCAGACCGGCAGCCTGGGCCGGGTCGCACAGTTCACCGTTATGCTCGGGAGGCAGGTCGACCACGATCAGACCATCCACGCCGGCCTCCTTGGCGTCGGCAATGAAACGTGGCACGCCATACATGTGAATCGGGTTGAAATAGCCCATCAACACCAGCGGCGTGTCGGTATTGCCTTCGCGGAACTCGCGCACCATTTGCAGGGTTTTCGTCAGGTTTTGCTTGGCACCCAGGGCCCGGATGTTGGCCAGCTGGATCGCCGGGCCATCAGCCATCGGATCGGTGAAAGGCATGCCCAACTCGATCACGTCGGCGCCAGCACCGGGCAAGCCCTTGAGGATCGCCAGGGACGTGTCGTAGCTCGGGTCGCCAGCGGTAACAAAAGTCACCAGCGCGGCACGGTTCTGTTCCTTGAGTTCGGCAAAACGCGTTTGCAGGCGGCTCATCAGTGTTTCTCCTGCTGGGAGTGCTCTTGTTGGGAGAGTTCCATGTGGTGCATCACGGTTTGCATGTCTTTGTCGCCACGACCGGACAGGTTGACCACCATCAGGTGATCTTTCGGCAGGGTCGGTGCGCGTTTGAACACTTCGGCCAGGGCATGGGCGCTTTCCAGCGCAGGAATAATCCCTTCCAGGCGGCAGCATTTGTGGAACGCGTCGAGGGCTTCGTCGTCGGTTACCGAGGTGTACTGGACACGGCCGATGTCATGCAACCAGGCGTGTTCCGGGCCGATGCCTGGATAGTCGAGGCCGGCGGAAATCGAGTGGGCGTCGATGATCTGGCCATCGTCGTCCTGCAGCAGGAACGTCCGGTTACCGTGCAGCACGCCCGGTACGCCGCCGTTCAGGCTGGCGGCGTGCTTGCCGGTGTCGATTCCGTGACCGGCGGCTTCAACGCCGATGATATCGACGCTTTTGTCGTCGAGGAACGGGTGGAACAAGCCCATGGCATTGGACCCACCGCCGATGCACGCCACCAGGCTGTCCGGCAGGCGACCTTCCTGGGCTTGCAGCTGGTCGCGGGTTTCCTTGCCGATGACGGCCTGGAAGTCGCGAACCATGGCCGGGTAAGGATGCGGACCGGCTACGGTACCGATCAGGTAAAAAGTGCTGTCGACGTTGGTGACCCAGTCCCGTAGCGCTTCGTTCATCGCATCCTTCAGGGTGCCGGTCCCGGCCACCACCGGGATCACTTCGGCGCCCAGCAGCTTCATGCGGAACACGTTGGCCTGCTGGCGTTCGATGTCGGTGGTGCCCATGTAGATCACGCAATCGAGGCCGAAACGCGCGGCCACGGTGGCCGTCGCCACGCCGTGCATGCCGGCGCCGGTTTCGGCGATGATGCGTTTTTTGCCCATGCGCCGCGCCAACAGGATCTGGCCGATGCAGTTGTTGATCTTGTGCGCGCCGGTGTGGTTCAGCTCTTCGCGCTTCAGGTAAATCTTCGCGCCGCCGCAGAATTCTGTCAGACGCTCAGCGAAGTAGAGCGGGCTGGGACGTCCGACGTAATCGCGCTGAAAGTAGGCCAATTCCTCTTTGAATGCCGGATCTTCCTTGGCCGCTTCGTATTCGCGGGCCAGATCGAGAATCAACGGCATCAGGGTTTCGGCGACGTAGCGGCCGCCGAACGCGCCAAACAGGCCGTTGGCGTCGGGGCCGTTGCGCAGATTAGTCTGGGTCATGGGTCGCTCCAGTTGAATGCGTGAGATGACAATGGGCTTAACTCTACCCTTCACGCCTGAAGCTGAAAACCGATAAGATTGCCATAACCTGTCAGGAAAACTCACAGATCCCATGAGCCATGACCTTCCCCCGCTGAACGCATTGCGTGCCTTTGAAGCGACCGCCCGCCTGAACAGCGTTAGTCAGGCCGCCGAACAATTGCACGTCACCCATGGCGCAGTCAGCCGTCAACTCAAGGTGCTCGAAGAACACCTTGGGGTGAGTCTTTTCATCAAGGATGGACGCGGCCTTAAACTCACAGATGCCGGGGTTCGATTGCGAGATGCCAGCGCTGAAGCGTTCGAGCGTTTGCGTACGGTGTGCGCAGAGCTGACCCAAAGCACCGCCGACGCGCCGTTTGTACTCGGCTGCTCAGGCAGCTTGCTGGCACGCTGGTTTATTCCGCGCCTGGGAAGGCTGAATTCAGACCTGCCGGACTTGCGCTTGCATCTCTCGGCCGGTGAAGGCGATCTCGATCCTCGTCGGCCGGGGCTGGATGCCCTGCTGGTGTTTGCCGAGCCACCTTGGCCGGCGGACATGCAGGTCTACGAATTGGCCAGCGAGCGGATTGGCCCTGTCATGAGCCCGCGATTTGCCGGCTATGAACGATTGCAGGAAGCACCTGCCACCGCGCTGCTGGGGGAGCCATTGCTGCACACCACCTCTCGCCCACAAGCCTGGCCCAGTTGGGCGCAACAAAGTGGAATCGACGCCAAAGCGTTGAAATTAGGTCAGGGGTTCGAGCATTTGTATTACTTGCTGGAAGCGGCAGTGGCGGGCCTGGGCGTGGCAATTGCCCCTGAACCGCTGGTGGCCGAGGACTTGAAGGCCGGCCGCCTGGTCGCGCCCTGGGGCTTCAGTGAAACCCCGGCGCAACTGGCGTTGTGGCTACCCAAGCGCGCCGCGGACGGGCGCGCCCGGCAATTGGCGCAGTGGCTCAAGAACGAACTGCGCCAAACAGATCATTCACCGCGCTTGAACAACAGATAAGCAGCGAGCAAACCCAGCGCACCAACAGCGACACCCGCTGTAGTCCAAGGGTGTTCCTGGGCGTAGTCCCGTGTGGCAATCCCGGTTTCGCGGGTTTTGACTTTGACTTCTTCGTACGCATCGCTGAGCAGATGGCGCGAATGCTTCAACGCGTTTTCGGCGTTTGCTTTCAACACTTTAAGGGTTTTACGCGACTCGTCCGAGGCGTCGTCCTTAAGGCTTTCCAGAGACTTGAGCAAACTCTCGATCTCGGCTTCCATGCTTTGCAATGAGGCTTTACGTAAAGAAGTGGTGGCCATGGTGGCTCTCCTGCATTGGTTGAGTTGCGTGTGTTGGTTGGGACTTCGGGGGTTCGAGAAAGTGCAGTAAATCTGAACTTCAATGTCGGATTAGCCGACAGAAGTAATACGAAAAATCACTGCTAGGCTGTAATCAAACCCTGAGGAGAACGCCATGACAGATCATCACACCTACAAGAAAGTCGAGCTGGTCGGCTCATCCGCCAGCAGCATCGAAGACGCCATCAACAACGCCTTGGCCGAAGCCAATAAAAGCCTCAAGTACATGGAATGGTTCGAGGTGACAGAAACCCGCGGGCACATCAAGGACGGCAAGGCCGCCCATTTTCAGGTGACGCTCAAGGTCGGGTTCCGGATTGCGAGCAGCTGAGTTTGAGCTAGTCTTCTGAACTGGCTCGCTGGCCGAGTGCCATAGGGATTGGCAATGCGCTACACAAGAACATCCGGCTGATAGCCGTATGCCCCCTATTGATCCGACCAGAGAATGCAATCGATGAAGAAGTTTATTTTAGCGGTGGGCTTGCTGAGCCTTGCGAGTACGGCCTTTGCCGACGTCAAGTCGTGCGAAGAGCTGAAAGCCGAGATCGCCGCAAAACTTGATGCCAAGGGTGTTGCTGGTTATTCGCTGGAAATCGTCGATAAAGACGATGCTGCCGCGGGAAAAGTCGTCGGCACCTGTGAAAAGGGCTCCAAAGTAATCGTCTATAAGAGATAGGCTGATGCCCGCGAAAAATAAAAAAGCCGACGCAATGACGTCGGCTTTTTGTGGGCGCGGCTCGAGCGTCAGCCCTTCATGACCTGCGCCAACAGTTTATAGGAATGCACCCGATCGGCATGTTCGTAGAGGTCACAGGTAAAAATCAGCTCATCGGCCTGGGTCTGCTCGATCAGCACTTCCAGTTTGGCGCGGATCTTCTGCGGGCTGCCGACCATGGCCAGACCGAGGAAATCTCCGACCGCTTCCTTCTCATGAGGCAGCCACAGGCCGTCCATGGTTTTCACTGGCGGCCGTTGCACCAGGCTCTGGCCACGCATCAACGCGAGAATCCGCTGATAGACCGAGGTCGCCAGATAGTCGGCCTGCTCGTCGGTGTCGGCGGCTACCAAAGGTACGCCGAGCATCACGTAGGGCTTATCCAATACTGCAGAAGGCTTGAAGTGGTTGCGGTAGACGCGAATCGCCTCATGCATGAAGCGCGGTGCGAAATGGGAGGCGAAGGCGTAGGGCAAACCGCGCTCACCGGCCAGTTGGGCACTGAACAGGCTCGAACCCAGCAACCAGACCGGGACGTTGGTGCCGGTGCCAGGCATAGCAATAATCCGCTGGTCCGGGGTGCGTGGACCGAGGTAGCGCATCAGTTCGGTCACGTCTTCGGGAAACTCGTCGGCGCTTCCGGAGCGCTCACGGCGCAACGCGCGAGCAGTCATTTGATCGGAACCGGGAGCGCGGCCCAGGCCCAGATCGATCCGGCCCGGGTACAGGCTTTCCAGCGTGCCAAACTGCTCGGCGATCACCAGAGGCGCGTGGTTGGGCAACATCACACCCCCCGAGCCGACGCGAATGGTCGACGTGCCGCCAGCCAGATAACCCAGCAGCACCGAGGTCGCCGAACTGGCAATGCCATCCATATTGTGGTGCTCGGCGACCCAGAAGCGGTTGTAGCCGAACTGCTCGACGTGCTGCGCCAGGTCCAGGGAGTTGCGCAGCGACTGGGCTGCACTGCCGTTCTCTCGCACGGGCACCAGATCGAGGGTCGAGAACTTGATATCGGACAGTCGTTTCATAAGCCTGCTTCTCCAATTGAGGGCGCAGGTTTTTTCTTACAAACGAAAACCTGCCGAATTCATAAGCGTGCTTCATGCAATGAGGGCATATACCCGAGTTTCAATAGCGCAGACGAAATTCCTGCAAAATGAGGCATCAATTAGAATGCGGTGAACTTTGCACCACCGTCTATCCTCAGAACCCTAGCAACCGAAAACCACGAAGGCGCGACGATTCGCGCCGGATCTTGAGGAGGCAGACATGGCTATCACGAAGAAAGCATCGGCTCATTGGGAAGGTGACCTGAAAACCGGCATCGGCTCGATTTCCACGGAAACCGGTGTACTCAAAGAAGCACCCTACGGCTTCAAGGCGCGTTTCGAAGGCGGCAAGGGCACCAATCCGGAAGAGCTGATCGGTGCGGCACACGCGGGCTGCTTTTCCATGGCGTTTTCAATGATTCTCGGCGATGCCGGTCTCAAGGCTGACAGCATCGATACCCAAGCCGAGGTCACTCTGGACCAGGTGGAGGGTGGCTTTGCGATCACGGCGGTGAAATTGATCCTCAAGGCTAAAATCCCCGGGGCGAGCCAGGCGCAGTTCGAGGAATTGAGCAACAAGGCCAAAGAAGGCTGCCCGGTGTCCAAGGTGCTGAATGCGAAGATCAGCCTGGATGCGACGCTGGTCGGCTAAATCGAGGTTGACGCGAAAAGATCGCAGCCTTCGGCAGCTCCTACATGGGTTGAGTGAACCTGCAGGAGCTGCCGAAGGCTGCGATCTTTTTTGTGCTGAAACAAACCTGATTGGCGAAAATGTGGTCGAATAAATGACAGCAGCAAAAACGCATCCACGTGCGCGCTGCCCTCAAAGGAGCTTCAACCATGAAACGTTTTGCCTTGGCGATTATCTGTTGCGCGCTGGCCACATCGGCCCTGGCGGCACCGAAATCTTGTGAAGAACTCAAGGCCGAAATCGAAGCCAAGATCCAGGCCAACAACGTCTCTTCCTACACCCTGGAAATTGTCACCAACGATGAAGTGCATGACCAGAACATGGTCGTTGGTACGTGTGACGGCGGCACCAGGAAAATCATTTACCAGAAGAACGACCGCTGATTCACCTCACATGAGGCAATAGGACTCGCGGTCTTCAGCGACGATTTCACGCTTGGCGTTGTACAGGCGAGCGCCAGGAGTGAAAGCGATCGAACGGCCTTCCAGCACATAACGCTGGCCGGCTTCGAAATGATCATAGTGGATGGTCAGGTAACACAATCGTTCCGTGGGACCGTTCATCATGCTCATGCCACCGCCCCCGCCGGGCACTTCGAAGTCGAATCGAACGATCAGCTCATGGCTACCGGGGGTGACCTGGAAAAAACGCCCGTCGCGCAATCGCTGCTTGTCCAATCGTTCGGCCATCAACAATTTGTCGTTGGGGAAGGGTGTAGAAAACTCCACCCAGGCCATCTGCGGATTAACCGCCGGCAATGGGCTCTGGCAACCGACAACGACACTTGCAGCCAGTAATAGCATTGACCTGCGCATGATGAATTCCCAAGGATGGGGGCCTTTAGGATAACGCCGATCAGGTGCGTTGGCAGCCAGCCGGTGTCCCTTGGCCAATCACTTTTCGCTGTTGATCATAGAGCTTTGCCCACGGCCGGAAACCGATATTCCCGGCTTGCAGCTGATACCGCTCGCCAGCGTTGAAATCCTTGAATTTCACGTTCAATTGACAATCACGCCATAGCGGCTCGGCATCGGGACCGATATTGGTGGGCGCGACAGCGAACTGATAACGCACCGTCAGCTCATGGCTACCGGGGTGAACCTCGAAGTAGCGCTTGTCGGTGGCGACCTTGTCATCGACTTCCAGCGCTTGCAGCGCTGTATCTTCTTGCTGCGAATCCAGGTCGATCCACGCTTGGGACGGATCATGGCGAGGTAATCCGAATCCGGCACAACCTGTCAGCAACAACAGGCTTCCTGTCAGCATCAACGTGCGCATAGCGGAGCTCCAGTCAGGCGGGATAGTCTTGCGGGCAGACTTTCCAGGGATGATTCATTTTGATCAGGCCGCTTCCAAGCCTTGGGTTACTTGATCGCGTTTTACGCATTTTGTTTCCAGGCGTGTTGTTTTTGTTGCTCAATGGTTGCGCGAGCGTCAGCTATTACGGCCAATTGGCCAGTGGTCAGCTGCAATTGCTGCGGGCACGGGAGCCGGTTTCCAGCGTGATTGCCGATCCCGGTCGCGATCAGCAATTGCGTGCGCACCTGACTCAATCACAAAAGGCCCGGACGTTCGCCAGCCAACATCTGCACCTGCCGGACAATCAGAGCTATCGCCTATACGCCGACATTGGCCGGCCATTCGTCGTCTGGAATGTGTTTGCCACGCCGGAGTTTTCCCTGACGCCGCAGAACCATTGTTTCCCCATTGCCGGTTGCGTCGCCTATCGCGGTTACTACAGCCAGGGCGCAGCCCGCAGTGAAGCGGCCTTGCAACGATTGCAAGGTATGGACGTGTCGATCGGCGGTGTCGAGGCCTATTCGACGCTCGGCTGGTTCAACGATCCGATCATCAGTTCGATGATGGGTTGGGGCGACGAGCGGCTGGCGACATTGATCTTTCACGAACTGGCGCATCAGCGCGTTTATGTGAAGGACGACACCGAGTTCAGCGAGTCTTTCGCCACGTTCGTCGAGCAGGAAGGCACTCGCCAATGGCGTGCATTGCGCGGCCTGGCGCCGGACGACGGCGTGCAGGCGAAGCGACGCGAGCAATTCACTCAATTGCTTCTGGACACCCGTTCGCGGCTCGAATGGCTGTACAGCCTGCCGCTGCCCGTCGACCAGATGCGTCAACGCAAGGCGGCAACATTCGAGCGCTTGCGCAAGGATTATCGACTGCTGCGTGACAGCCAATGGGCTGGGGACAATCGCTACGACACCTGGGTCAATGCGCCGATGAACAATGCCCGGCTGCTACCGTTTGGGTTGTATGAGCAACGGGTGCCGGCGTTTGCGGTGTTGTTCCGGCAGGTGGGTGGGGATTGGGTGAAGTTTTATGCGGCCGTCGAGAAGCTGGGTGCTCTGCCGGTTGAAAAGCGTAAGGCGGCGTTGGAGGTTTTGGCTAAATCATAAAGCGTCAGTGACTGAGCGGTCCTCATCGCGGGCAAGCCCGCTCCCACAGGTCAGAGTCGTTTACATAATTTGTAGACGACTCGGACCTGTGGGAGCGGGCTTGGTCCGGGCGGCGTTCCGACGAAGGCAATCTAACTAGCGCTGCAAAAACGCCTGGTGCAACTCATCCAGCGTTTCAAAGTGATAGGCCGGCGCTTCTGCGCTCAGCTCTTCACGGCTACCAAAACCGTAGCCCACTGCCGCGGCGTCCAGCCCATTGCTCCGAGCGCCGATCAGGTCGTGTTTACGATCGCCGATCATCAAGGTGGTGCTCGGGTCCAGGCCTTCTTCGGCCATCAGATGGGCGATCAGCTCGACTTTATTGGTACGGGTCCCGTCCAGTTCGCTGCCGTAGATCACCTTGAAGTGTTTCGCAAAGTCGAAGTGCCTGGCGATTTCCCGGGCGAAGATCCAGGGTTTGGAGGTCGCGATGTACAGCTGTCGCCCTTGGCCGCCGAGGGTTTCCAGCAATGGCGTGACGCCGTCGAAGACGCGGTTCTCGTAAAGGCCGGTGACCTTGAAGCGTTCGCGGTAGAAGTTGACCGCTTCCCAGGCCTTGGGCTCGTCGAAGTCGTAGAACTGCATGAACGCCTGCAACAACGGCGGGCCGATAAAGTGTTCGAGCTTGGTCAGATCGGGTTCATCGACCCCCAATTTGCTCAGGGCAAACTGGATCGAACGGGTAATGCCCTCGCGCGGATCGGTCAGGGTGCCATCGAGGTCGAACAAAACGGTTTGGTAATGCATGAAAATTCCTGAGCAATAGCGGGACGCTTTCCGTTAACAGGAGCTTAGATCTGGTCGTAGCCTTCGGCCAGATGCAGGTCCTTGAGCTTTACGTAATTCGCCGCGCTGTAGGTGAAAAAGGCTTTTTCCTTGTCGGTCAGCGTACGGATCTGTTTGACCGGGCTGCCCACGTAGAGAAAACCGCTTTCCAGGCGCTTGCCGGGCGGTACCAGGCTGCCGGCGCCGATGATCACGTCATCTTCCACCACCGCGCCATCCATCACGATGCTGCCCATGCCAATCAGGACCCGGCTGCCCACGGTGCAACCGTGAAGCATGACTTTATGCGCGATGGTCACGTCATCGCCGATCAGCAACGGGAAGCCATCGGGATTGAACGGGCCGGCGTGGGTGATGTGCAGCACGCAGCCATCCTGGACGCTGGTGCGCGCACCCACACGGATGCGATGCATGTCCCCACGGATCACCGTCAGCGGCCAGACCGAGCTGTCGTCGCCGATTTCAACGTCGCCGATCACCACCGCCGAGCAGTCGACAAAAGTGCCTTTACCGAGCAGCGGCGTGTGGTTCTGATACTTGCGAAGGGTCACGATAGGCTCTCTCTCTATTGCTGATAGCTGCGGTCGACGTCGATTGTAATTAAGATGGCCCAATGTTTCTTCCAGCAGTTTCTTCCAGCCAAGGTGCCAACCGTGAGCGTGAACAACCCTCTTTTGCAGTCCTACGACCTGCCGCCGTTCTCGGCGATCCGTGCCGAGCACGTGCAACCGGCCATTGAACAGATCCTGGCTGACAACCGCGCCGCCATTATCGAGATCCTCAAAACCGAGGGTAAACAACCGACCTGGGCCGGCCTGGTGCTGGCAATGGACGAACTCAACGATCGCCTCGGCGCGGCCTGGAGCCCGGTCAGCCACCTGAATGCGGTGTGCAACAGCGCCGAACTGCGTGAAGCCTACGAGTCCTGCCTGCCCGCCTTGAGCGCCTACTCCACCGAACTGGGCCAGAATCGCGAGCTGTTCGAGGCCTTCGAAGCGCTCGCCAACAGCCCGCAAGCAGCCGGTTTCGATGTGGCGCAGAAAACCATTCTGGAACACTCTCTGCGTGACTTCCGCCTGTCGGGTATCGACTTGCCGGAAGCCGAACAAAAGCGCTACGCCGAAGTGCAGAGCAAATTGTCGGAGCTGGGCAGCCGCTTCTCCAACCAGTTGCTCGACGCGACTCAAGCCTGGACCAAGCACGTCACCGATGAAGCCGCCCTTGCCGGCCTGACCGATTCGGCCAAGGCCCAAATGGCCGCCGCGGCCCAGGCCAAAGAGCTGGATGGCTGGCTGATCACCCTGGAATTCCCGAGCTACTACGCGGTAATGACCTACGCCCAGGACCGTAGCCTGCGCGAAGAAGTCTACGCGGCCTACTGCACCCGTGCGTCGGACCAAGGCCCGAATGCCGGTCAGAACGATAACGGCCCGGTCATGGAAGAAATCCTCGACCTGCGCCAGGAACTGGCCAGACTCCTGGGTTTCGCCAGCTTCTCGGAACTGAGCCTGGCCACCAAAATGGCCGAATCCAGCGACCAGGTCATCAGTTTCCTGCGCGATCTGGCCAAGCGCAGCAAGCCGTTCGCCACCCAGGATCTGGAACAGCTCAAAGCCTATGCCGCTGAACAAGGCTGCCCGGACCTGCAAAGCTGGGACAGCGGTTTCTACGGCGAAAAGCTCCGCGAGCAGCGCTACAGCGTTGCCCAGGAAGCCCTTCGCGCCTACTTCCCGATCGACAAGGTGCTGGGCGGTCTGTTCGCCATCGTCCAGCGTCTGTATGGCATTGAAATCGCCGAGCAGAAAGGCTTCGACACCTGGCACCCGGATGTTCGCCTGTTCGAAATCAAGGAAAACGGCCAGCACGTCGGTCGCTTCTTCTTTGACCTCTACGCCCGCGCCAACAAGCGCGGCGGTGCCTGGATGGACGGCGCCCGTGATCGTCGCCGCACCGCCCAAGGCATCCTCCAGAGCCCGGTGGCCAATCTGGTGTGCAACTTCACCCCGGCCGACAGCGGCAAGCCAGCGCTGCTGACCCACGATGAAGTGACGACGCTGTTCCACGAATTCGGTCACGGCTTGCATCACCTGCTGACCCGCGTCGAGCATGCCGGCGTATCCGGCATCAACGGCGTAGCCTGGGATGCGGTCGAGTTGCCAAGCCAGTTCATGGAGAACTGGTGCTGGGAGCCGGAAGGCCTGGCGCTGATCTCCGGTCAGTACGAAACCGGCGAGCCGCTGCCTCAGGACCTGCTGGAAAAAATGCTCGCGGCGAAAAACTTCCAGTCGGGCCTGATGATGGTTCGCCAGCTGGAATTCTCGCTGTTCGACTTCGAACTGCATGCCACCCACGGCGACGGCCGCAGCGTGCTGCAAGTGCTCGAAGGCGTGCGCAACGAGGTCTCGGTCATGCGGCCGCCGGCCTACAACCGTTTCCCCAACAGCTTTGCGCATATCTTCGCCGGCGGTTACGCGGCGGGCTACTACAGCTACAAATGGGCGGAAGTGCTGTCGGCGGATGCTTTCTCCAAATTCGAAGAAGACGGCGTGCTCAATGCCGCCACCGGTCGCGCGTTCCGCGAGGCGATCCTGGCGCGCGGCGGTTCCCAGGAACCGATGGTGCTGTTCGTCGACTTCCGGGGACGGCCACCGTCGATTGACGCACTCTTGCGCCATAGCGGCCTGAGTGAGGTCGCGGCCGCATGAGTGAGGGACCTGTGATTACCAAAAGACGCTTTATCGCCGGGGCGGTCTGCCCGGCTTGCAGCGAGCCGGACAAGTTGATGATGTGGAACGAAGACCAAGTCCCGCATCGCGAGTGCGTGGCCTGCGGTTATTCGGACACGCTGAATGAACAGGGTCTGTCAGTGCCCAAGGAATTGGGCACAAGGGTCAACACCTCGGCGCTGAAGGTGCCGGACGCCAAGGTTCAGGCCGTGCAGTTTTTTCCCAATCCCAAGCTGAAGAAAAAGCCTGACGAGCAACACTGAGACAAAACACCTTCCACCCTTTTACGGGGTGGAGGGTGACATCCAACGATCACCCTCTCCCGCGCTGCACGCCCAAGTTTTTAGCTGAATCGATTCAACTTGATACTTAGGCTGCTATCATTTGTTTCCAGATTTTGCAGTTGCCTATCCCCGGTCTTCCACGACCCGCATTGCTGCCAAAACGATAGTCGTTCAACGAAACGGCTGACAACCATTATTGCCTGATGAGGTGGCCCCCATGTCTGATCAAGATCGAGACAACCCGCGGCGTGAATTTTTACGCAAATCCCTGACCTTGATCCCGGTGGTCACCGTCGCCAGCACCGGTCTGGGCAGCACAGTCCTGATGGCTGCGCCTGAAGCGGCTCCCGCCAGCCCCGCCAAGTTGCCCGCCCGCACCACTGCGTATGAACCCAGCTACTTCACCGTTGAGGAATGGGCATTCATCAAGTCTGCCGTCGCTCACTTGATCCCGAACGATGCCCAAGGCCCCGGTGCGTTGGAAGCCGGTGTGCCTGAATACATCGACCGCCAGATGAACACGCCCTACGCCGCAGGCGCGTTGTGGTTCATGCAAGGGCCGTTCAACGCCGACGCCGCTCCGGAAATGGGCTGGCAGAGCAAACTGGTGCCCAAAGACATCTATCGCTTGGGCATCGCCGCGACGGATGCCTGGTCGAAAGCGCTCAACGGTAAAGTATTTGCTGAGCAAGACAGCGCTACCCGAGAGGATTTGCTTAAACAATTGGAGGCAGGCAAACCTCAGTTCGACAGTGTCCCGGCAAAGATTTTTTTCAACCTGCTGCTGCAAAACACCAAGGAAGGGTTCTTCTGCGACCCGATCCATGGCGGCAATAAAGGCATGGTCGGCTGGACCATGATCGGCTTCCCCGGTGCCCGCGCCGATTTCATGGATTGGGTGGAACGCAACGAGCAATACCCCTTCCCGGCAGTTTCAATTCGCGGCGAGAGGGCGTGAGCATGGCAACGGTAATGAAGAAGGTCGACGCAGTGATCGTCGGTTTTGGCTGGACGGGCGCGATCATGGCCAAGGAGCTGACGGAAGCCGGCCTCAATGTGCTCGCGCTGGAGCGCGGCCACATGCAGGACACCTATCCCGACGGTAACTATCCACAGGTGATCGACGAACTTACCTACAGCGTGCGTAAAAAACTCTTCCAGGACATTTCCAAGGAAACCGTCACCATTCGCCATAGCGTGAACGACATCGCGCTGCCGAACCGCCAACTGGGCGCCTTCCTGCCCGGTAACGGTGTGGGCGGTGCCGGTCTGCACTGGTCCGGCGTGCACTTTCGGGTCGACCCGATCGAGTTGCGTATGCGCAGCCACTATGAAGAACGCTACGGCAAACACTTCATTCCCAAGGACATGACCATCCAGGACTTCGGCGTCAGCTATGAAGAGCTGGAGCCATTTTTCGATTACGCCGAGAAAGTCTTCGGCACCTCGGGTCAGGCCTGGACGGTGAACGGTCAACGGGTCGGTGAAGGCAAGGGGGGTAATCCGTATGCCCCGGATCGCTCTAATCATTTCCCGCTGGAATCGCAGAAGAACACTGTTTCCGCACAACTGTTCCAGAAAGCGGCCACCGCAGTGGGTTACAAACCCTACAACCTGCCGTCGGCGAATACTTCAGGCCCCTACACCAACCCTTACGGCGCGCAAATGGGGCCGTGCAACTTCTGCGGTTTTTGCAGCGGTTACGTTTGCTACATGTACTCCAAGGCATCGCCGAATGTGAACATTTTGCCGGCCCTCAAACCGTTGCCGAATTTCGAGTTGCGGCCCAATTCCCACGTGTTGCGGGTCAACCTCGACAGCACCAAGACCAAAGCCACCGGCGTGACCTATGTCGACGGTCAGGGCCGGGAGATCGAGCAGCCGGCGGATCTGGTGATCCTCGGCGCCTTCCAGTTCCATAACGTGCGGCTGATGCTGCTTTCCGGCATCGGCAAGCCCTACGACCCCATCAGCGGCGAAGGGGTCATTGGCAAGAACTTCGCCTACCAGAACATGGCCACGATCAAGGCGTTCTTCGACAAGGACACCCACACCAATAACTTTATCGGCGCCGGTGGCAATGGTGTGGCGGTGGACGATTTCAACGCCGACAACTTCGATCACGGGCCTCACGGCTTCGTCGGCGGCTCACCGATGTGGGTCAACCAGGCAGGCAGCCGACCGATCGCCGGGACCTCCAATCCGCCGGGCACCCCGGCCTGGGGCAGTGCCTGGAAACGCGCCACCGCCGATTACTACACCCATCAAGTGTCGATGGACGCCCACGGTGCGCACCAGTCCTACCGCGGCAACTACCTCGATCTGGACCCTGTGTACCGCGATGCCTACGGCTTGCCGCTGCTACGGATGACCTTCGACTGGCAGGAAAACGACATCAAGATGAACCGCTTCATGGTCGAGAAAATGGGCAAGATCGCCGAAGCGATGGGTCCCAAGGCCATTGCCGTGATCGGTAAAAAAGTCGGCGATCATTTCAACACCGCGTCTTACCAGACCACCCACCTCAACGGTGGCGCGATCATGGGCACCGACCCGAAAACCAGCGCCCTGAACCGTTACTTGCAGAGTTGGGACGTGCACAACGTATTCGTGCCTGGCGCCTCAGCTTTTCCACAAGGTCTGGGCTACAACCCTACTGGCCTGGTGGCTGCATTGACCTACTGGTCGGCCCGGGCGATCCGCGAGCAGTACCTGAAAAACCCCGGCCCGCTGGTTCAGGCTTAAGGAGCGATGACCATGAAATCATTAGTTATCGCTACTCTGGCGCTGCTCGGTTGTGGCTCGATCAACGCTGCAGACGCTGATCAAAACCTGATCAAGCAGGGCGAGTACCTTGCCCGTGCCGGCGACTGCGTGGCGTGCCACACCGCCAAGGACGGCAAGCCCTTCGCCGGCGGCCTGCCGATGGAAACACCGATCGGGACGATCTACTCCACCAACATAACCCCGGATAAAACGGGACTGGGTGACTATAGCTTCGAGGACTTCGACAAAGCAGTCCGGCATGGTGTCGTCAAAAACGGCAGTACGCTGTACCCGGCCATGCCGTATCCGTCCTACGCACGCGTCAGCGAAACCGACATGCAGGCGTTGTATGCCTACTTCATGAAGGGCGTGGCGCCCGTGGCTCAGGAAAACAAGGACAGCGACATCCCCTGGCCCTTGAGCATGCGCTGGCCACTGGCGGGCTGGCGCTGGATGTTTGCCCCGACCGTCGAGGAGCATAACGCCACACCTGGCGCAGATGCCGTGGTCAGTCGCGGGGCGTATCTGGTGGAAGGCCTCGGACATTGCGGCGCGTGCCATACGCCGCGTGCCCTGACCATGCAAGAAAAAGCCCTGGATGCCGGGCAAGGCAGCGCGTTTCTTTCAGGCAGTGCGCCCCTTGAAGGCTGGATCGCGAAAAGTCTGCGGGGCGATCACAAAGACGGTCTCGGCAGTTGGAGCGAAGAGCAACTGGTGCAGTTCCTCAAGACCGGTCGCAGCGATCGCAGCGCGGTGTTTGGTGGCATGAGTGATGTGGTGACGCACAGCATGCAGTACATGACCGATAACGATCTGACCGCGATTGCCCGCTATCTCAAGTCCCTGCCGGCGAACGACCCTGACGATCAGCCGCATCAATACGACAAACAGGTCGCCCAGGCGCTGTGGAACGGTGACGACAGCCAGCCTGGCGCGGCGGTGTACATCGACAACTGCGCGGCCTGCCATCGTACCGATGGCCATGGCTACACCCGAGTGTTTCCGGCTTTGGCGGGAAACCCGGTATTGCAGTCGGACGATGCAACGTCGCTGATTCACATTGTGCTCAAGGGCGGCACTTTACCTGCAACCCATAGCGCACCCTCGACCTTCACAATGCCCGGGTTCGCCTGGCGCTTGTCGGACCAGGAAGTGGCGGACGTGGTTAACTTCATTACCACGAGTTGGGGAAATAAAGGGGTCTCGGTAAATTCCGAAGAAGTTGCCAAGTTGCGCAAAAACGACATGACAACAACCTCAAGCGACGACCTTGGACAACTGACCAAGCATTGACAATGCAGACGTCGAACTTAAACCTGCATGATGTCCATGCAGGTTTAATTAGCCGTTCTTACGGGTTTACGATGTTCGAATAAGCCGTGGCCAAGGCCAGTAATCTGGCCTTGTCTTCCCCGTCAACAGCACCATCGCCATCTACATCACTGTGGACTCTGCCGATGCTGAAGGAGCGACCTCCATCGCTGGAGAAAGCCGTTACGTAGACCGAGTCGACCAGTCGATCGGTTTCTTCCTGATTGACCGGGTCCCAAGTCGACTCTTTTCGCGCAAGTTGCAGCGAAACCTGCGCTTCCCGCGGGTTGGTAATGCTCGGAGCCAATAGTTGCAAAAATATACCGCGCTGATTGAAGACTGACATTTATTAAATCCTTTTAATTATAGAAATTATAGAGCTTCGTGTGGCATGGATAGTATTAACCAGCCCTATAAAAACTCTACGTGCTATATATTTCCTGGGATGACTAGACGTAGATTCGATCACTGCTACGTTCTTTAATACATCCACTCAAAAAGTAGCCATAAAGCTGCCGAACGGCACTGGCCTATGACCGGCTGCCCGGATACTGTATGTGCATACAGCTAACGGAAGCACATCGATGACCATGCCTCTGCCACCTCGCGGTCGCGGCACCGCCAGCAATCCGCACAACCGCTTCGCCCCGAACCGTTCGGTGGCCGAGGATGACGGCTGGTATCAGGAAGCGCCGATGACCCAAGGCACGGAGGTGCGGATCGAGAAGGCTAAAACCATCATCACCCGCAACAACTCGCCGGATTTGCCCTTCGATCGCTCGATCAATCCCTATCGCGGGTGCGAGCACGGTTGCATTTATTGTTACGCACGGCCCAGCCATGCCTATTGGGACATGTCGCCGGGGCTGGATTTCGAAACGAAGCTGATCGCCAAGACCAACGCTGCCGATGTGCTGGAAGAACAACTGTCCAAGCGCGGCTATCAATGCGCACCGATCAATCTGGGCTCCAACACAGACCCCTATCAGCCGATCGAGCGCGAACACAAAATCACCCGCAAAACCCTCGAAGTGCTGCTGCGCTATCGCCATCCCGTGACCATCATTACCAAAGGTTCGCTGATCCTGCGCGATCTGGACCTGCTGGCCGAGCTCGCTCAGCAAAGACTGGTGGCCGTAATGATCAGCCTGACCACCCTGGACGACGAGCTCAAACGCATCCTCGAACCCCGCGCCGCTGCGCCCAAGGCTCGACTGCGAGCCATCAGGGTGATGCGTGAAGCGGGAATTCCGGTGGGGGTCCTGTGCTCGCCGATGATTCCAATGATCAACGACTGCGAACTCGAAAGCCTGCTCACCGAAGCCCATGGCGCTGGCGCACAAAGTGCGGCCTACATGATGCTGCGCTTGCCCCTGGAAGTAGCACCGCTGTTCGAAGAATGGCTGGCGGCCCATTATCCTCAGCGGGCTGCCCATGTATTGAGCCTGATCCGCCAGAGTCGTGGCGGTGAGCTCTACGACAGCCGGTTTGGCAGCCGTATGCGCGGCGAAGGTCCATTTGCCGACCTGCTGGCGCAACGCTTTGCCAAAACCATCAAACGCTTGGGGCTCAATCGTCGGGAAGGTTTCAATCTGGATTGCACAGCCTTCTGTCCGCCAGGGCGCCAGATGTCATTGATTTGAGGGCAATTGATCTATGGTTGAGTAGAACGAAACAGGCATCATATCTACTCTGGTCACGTTTTTTGTGACCTGGAACACACGTGCTAGAGCGTTTCATTCAGTTTCAATTAAGTTTCGGCGGCTACCTTGTTCATCGAGTGACTGACGGGTCGGGTGCTTCGACCTGGATGTTTTTTAAACAGCCACTGGCTTCACATCGGATAACACGGGAAGATTCCCTGACTGACTCCGCCAAAGAGGATGAATCATGAGTGACAAGGATAAACAGCCGTTGGCTGCGTCGGCTTCAGCCCCACTGGAGGCGGAAACCGCCGATGCAGCCCTGCAGCATATCGTTGACGGCTTTTTGCATTTTCATCACGAAATTTTTCCGCAGCAGGAAGAACTTTTCAAGAAACTCGCCACGGCCCAGAGCCCCAGGGCGATGTTCATCGCCTGCGCCGATTCGCGTATCGTTCCTGAGCTGATCACCCAAAGTGCCCCTGGCGATCTGTTCGTGACCCGTAATGTCGGCAATGTGGTTCCACCGTACGGGCAAATGAACGGCGGTGTTTCCACGGCGATCGAATACGCGGTACTGGCCCTCGGCGTGCAGCACATCATCATTTGCGGACACTCCGACTGCGGCGCCATGCGTGCGGTACTCAATCCGCAAAGCCTGGAAAAAATGCCGACGGTCAAAGCCTGGCTGCGCCACGCCGAAGTGGCGAAAACCATGGTCCAGGAAAACTGTCATTGCGCTGACGAAAACGAAAGCATGCACATCCTCACCGAGGAGAATGTGATCGCTCAGTTGCAGCATTTGCGCACTCATCCGTCCGTGGCCTCGCGCATGGCCAACGGTCAGCTGTTTATCCATGGCTGGGTCTACAGCATCGAAACCAGCGAAATCAAGGCTTACGACGCCGATCAGGGTTGTTTCCTGCCGCTAGACGGCAGTCATCCAATTCCCGTGGCGACGCCCAAAGCGCGCTTCTAAATCCTCCTAAGTGTGGTTTAGCCGAGGCTGCCGATCGAGCAGCCTGGCTTTGCCATGCCTGAAAAAAACTTCAGGAGAATCACCATGCGTGCTGCGCAACTAAAAACTGTTCTGCCACGGGAGCTGTTGGCTTCGGTGGTCGTGTTTCTTGTCGCTTTACCCTTGTGCATGGGTATCGCCATTGCTTCGGGGCTACCGCCCGCCAAAGGTTTGATCACCGGCATCATCGGTGGGCTGGTGGTGGGCTGGCTCGCCGGCTCTCCATTGCAAGTCAGCGGTCCGGCGGCAGGGTTGGCCGTTCTGGTGTTCGAACTGGTGCGCCAGCATGGCATCGCCATGCTCGGGCCGATTCTGCTGCTGGCAGGCTTTCTGCAACTGGTGGCCGGGCGGTTGAAACTGGGTTGCTGGTTTCGGGTGACGGCGCCAGCGGTGGTCTACGGCATGCTCGCCGGGATTGGCGTATTGATCGTGCTTTCACAGGTGCATGTGATGCTCGACGCCGTACCCAAGCCTTCAGGCCTGGATAACCTGGCAGCCTTCCCGGCCGCAGTGATGCAAGCGTTGCCATCCTTGGGCTGGCAGGCGGGCCTGCTCGGGCTGTCGACCATTGCCGTGATGTGGCTGTGGGAAAAATTGCGTCCCCATTCCCTGCGCTTCATTCCGGGAGCATTACTCGGGGTCGGGCTGGCCACGGTTGCCAGCCTTGCTCTGGCGTTGCAGGTCAAACGCGTAGAAGTGCCGGCCAACCTGGCAGAAGCCATCGATTGGCTCAAACCTGCGGACCTGCTCAACCTGGCAGACCCCACGCTGCTGATCGCCGCATTTGCCGTCGCTTTCATCGCCAGTGCTGAAACCCTGCTGTCGGCCGCTGCGGTGGATCGCATGCACAGTGGCCAGCGCTCGGACTTCGACCGGGAATTGTCCGCCCAAGGCGTAGGCAACATGCTCTGTGGACTGCTCGGTGCGCTGCCGATGACCGGGGTGATCGTGCGCAGCTCGGCCAACGTCCAGGCTGGCGCCACCACACGACTGTCGGCGGTGTTCCATGGCCTATGGTTGCTGGCCTTCGTGTTGCTGCTATCGAGCGTGCTGCAAAGCATTCCGGTGGCGAGTCTGGCGGGGGTTCTGGTTTATACCGGCTTCAAACTGGTCGACCTCAAGGCTTTCCGCGGTCTGGGCCGTTATGGCCGGATGCCGATGTTCACTTATGCGGCGACTGCCTTGGCAATCATCTTCACTGACTTGCTGACCGGCGTGCTGATCGGCTTCGGCCTGACCCTGGCCAAGCTTGCCTGGAAGGCATCACGCCTGAAAATCAGCCTGATCGACCTGCCCAGGGACGGCGAAATGGAATTGCGATTGACAGGTGCAGCAACCTTTCTCAAGGTGCCGGCGCTGACACAAGTGCTGGGGACCATTCCTGCGGGTGCAACGGTGCATGTGCCGCTCAATAACCTGAGCTACATCGATCACTCGTGTCTGGAGTTGCTTGAGGAATGGGGACGGGCCAACGCGGCCAAGGGCTCGAAACTGCTGATTGAGGCGCGGGGGTTGAAGCGCAGGCTGGAAGGGCGGTTGAGAACCACGTCCGGAGTGGGTTCAGCCGCGTAGATCGCCCTCTGTAGGAGCGAGCTTGCTCGCGATGGATTCGAGAACGCCGCGTTTAGCCAGTAAACACGCGTTATCGTTAACGACCATCGCGAGCAAGCTCGCTCCTACAGGGGGATATTCCGTCAGGCAGCCGGTTGATCCAGCTCCAACCCTACACCCAGCTGGCGCGACAGGCATGGCCAGCGTTTCCACGCAGCACCGGTGTCCGGGCTGTTGAGTTTCTCGCGGTAGGCTTCCACCGATTCCAGCGCGAAACTCTCTTCGTTGAGCATCTCGTCGACGGCGTGATGTACCGCCTCATCCAGTTGGTTGGCGAATGCCTCACCGATCAGATGATGAGCAATCAGGTTGGCCACAGTCATGTCCAATGGGATCAGTGGCTGGCCAAAATGCTTGATGTACAGGTCATTGACCTCTTCGACCAGGCGGTGCGCCAGATAGGCTTCGTCCAGCAGGCTATCCAGACCGACGTGACCGGCCATGATCGCCGGGGGCTGGAGGAAGAACTGCTCGGCGATTTTCAGCACCGGCTGGATCTGTGATTCGATGCCCGCTTCCCTGGCGACTTCATTGGCTGCATCCAGCAGGTCCGGTACTTGCTCGATATACGCGGCCACAAAACGCGTCATCACGCCGTTGGCGTCGACCTCCGGCAATTGGATGGCGGAGTGAAGGTGTGGCAGTTGGGTTTCCAGCTGACGAGTCAGCAGGCCGGTTTCGGCTTCGTGTTGTTGGGCTTTTTGGATCTGCTCGCGCAATGCGGCGGTGTTCATGAAAACTCCAGGAAACAAAGGCAATGAAATAGGGAAGACATAACTTAGCTGCCTTATGAACAATGCTAAGACGCATTCTTCATAAATGTTTCATCCTTGAGACGTCTCCGTTATATCGAATTGTGACCACTGGTCTGCATCCTTCTCCATTCGTGCCTTGGAACGCAAGTCCCAGCTGTTTCACCCGATTTACGCCGCCACGTTGCGAGGTGCCAGTCGCTGTCTATACTCGGGTGGGAATGGAGTTAGCTGATGACGCCCGACTGCACACGCAGCAAGGCCTGGCGATTCAAGTTCGTAGTCTGAAAAAGCCGCTCCCTTGCCGCAGGTGAAAGCCGGCGGGATAAAAAGAACGATAAGGGGAACCCGCAATGATGCGACATCCACACGTCTGGATGGGCCTCCTGTTGTGGTCGATTTTCAGTCCGGCACACGCCGCATGGACTGTAAATATGGCGCCTGGAGCGACTGAAATCAGTCACGCAGTATTTGACCTGCACATGACCATTTTCTGGATTTGTGTAGTGATCGGCATCATCGTCTTCGGCGCCATGTTCTGGTCGATGATTCTCCACCGCCGCTCGACCGGGCAGGTGGCCGCAAAATTTCATGAAAGCACCACCGTCGAAATCCTCTGGACCATCGTGCCCTTCCTGATATTGGTGGCGATGGCGATTCCGGCGACTGCAACCCTGATCAAGATGTACGACGCCACCGAGCCGGATATCGATATCCAGGTCACGGGCTATCAGTGGAAGTGGCATTACAAGTACTTGGGCCAGGACGTCGAGTTCTTCAGCAACCTGGCCACGCCCGCCGAGCAGATCCACAACAAGGAAGCCAAGGGCGAGCACTACCTGCTTGAGGTCGACAAGCCACTGGTGCTGCCAATCGGCGCCAAGGTGCGCTTCCTGGTGACGTCTGCCGACGTCATTCACTCCTGGTGGGTGCCGGCCTTCGCGGTCAAGCGCGATGCGATCCCGGGGTTCGTCAACGAAGCCTGGACCCGAATCGAAAAACCCGGTCTCTACCGCGGCCAGTGCGCCGAGCTGTGCGGCAAGGACCACGGGTTCATGCCGATCGTGGTCGAGGTCAAGGAAAAGGCCGATTACGAAAAGTGGCTGGGCGAACGCAAGGCAGAAGCCGCGCAACTCAAAGAGCTGACCAGCAAGGATTGGACCCTCGACGAACTCAAGGAGCGCGGCGACAAGGTCTACCACACCACTTGCGTGGCCTGCCACCAGGCCGAAGGCCAGGGTCTGCCACCCATGTTCCCGGCACTCAAGGGCTCGAAAATCGCTACCGGGCCGATCAAGGATCACCTGAGCATTGTCTTCCACGGCAAGCCCGGCACCGCCATGGCGGCGTTCGGCAAGCAGCTCTCGGAAGTCGATATCGCGGCGGTCGTGACCTATGAACGTAACGCCTGGGGCAACAACAAGGGCGACATGGTCACGCCGAAAGAAGTGCTGGAGCTGAAACAGGCGGAAAGCAAATGACCCGGTCTATTGCGCATCCAAGGAACCGGTCGGGGCATCGCGCCCCGGCCTGCCCAGCCCATCTGTTTGCAGGAGACAGGCCATGAGCGCCGTTATCGATGACCACGGTCATGCCACCGACCATGCCCACGGCCCCGCCAAAGGCCTGATGCGCTGGGTGCTGACCACCAACCACAAGGATATCGGCACGCTGTACCTGTGGTTTGCGTTCTCCATGTTCTTGCTCGGCGGTTCGTTCGCGATGGTAATCCGCGCCGAACTGTTTCAGCCGGGGCTGCAAATCGTCCAGCCGGAATTCTTCAACCAGATGACCACCATGCATGGACTGGTGATGGTGTTCGGTGCGGTGATGCCGGCGTTCGTCGGCCTCGCCAACTGGATGATCCCGTTGATGATCGGCGCGCCGGACATGGCGCTGCCGCGGATGAACAACTTCAGCTTCTGGCTGCTGCCGGCGGCGTTCATCCTGCTGGTATCGACCCTGTTCACTCCCGGCGGCGGACCGAACTTTGGCTGGACGTTCTATGCGCCGCTATCGACAACCTATGCGCCGGAAAGCGTGACCTTTTTCATCTTCGCCATCCACTTGATGGGGATCAGTTCGATCATGGGTGCGATCAACGTGATCGCGACCATCCTCAACCTGCGCGCCCCCGGCATGACGTTGATGAAAATGCCGCTGTTCGTCTGGACCTGGCTGATCACCGCCTTCCTGCTGATTGCGGTGATGCCGGTGCTGGCCGGGTGCGTGACCATGATGCTGATGGACATCCATTTCGGCACCAGCTTCTTCAGTGCCGCCGGTGGTGGTGATCCGGTGCTGTTCCAGCATGTGTTCTGGTTCTTCGGTCACCCCGAGGTGTACATCATGATCCTGCCGGCCTTCGGTGCCGTCAGCTCGATCATTCCGGCCTTCTCGCGCAAGCCGCTGTTCGGCTACACCTCGATGGTCTACGCCACCGCCAGTATTGCGTTCCTGTCGTTCATCGTCTGGGCGCACCACATGTTCGTGGTCGGCATTCCGCTGGTGGGCGAGCTGTTCTTCATGTACGCCACGCTGCTGATCGCGGTGCCGACAGGGGTCAAGGTGTTCAACTGGGCGAGCACCATGTGGCAAGGCTCGCTGACCTTCGAGACGCCGATGCTGTTCGCGGTAGCGTTTGTGATCCTGTTCTCCATCGGCGGCTTCTCCGGCCTGATGCTGGCCATCGCACCGGCGGACTTCCAGTACCAGGACACCTACTTCGTGGTCGCGCACTTCCACTACGTGCTGGTGCCGGGGGCGATCTTCGGGATCTTCGCCTCGGCCTACTACTGGATGCCGAAATGGACCGGCCACATGTACGACGAAACCCTCGGCAAGCTGCACTTCTGGCTATCGTTCATCGGCATGAACATGGCCTTCTTCCCGATGCACTTCGTGGGACTGGCAGGCATGCCGCGGCGGATTCCGGACTACAACCTGCAATTCGCCGACTTCAACATGGTGTCGTCGATCGGCGCGTTCATGTTCGGTGCCACGCAGATTTTCTTCCTGTTCATTGTGATCAAGACTATTCGCGGCGGCGTGCCGGCACCGGCCAAACCATGGGATGGGGCCGAAGGCCTGGAATGGAGTATTCCGTCACCGGCGCCGTATCACACCTTCACCACGCCGCCGGAAGTGAAATGAACGCCTTGACCTTTGTGGGAGCGAGCTTGCTCGCGATGAAGGCGACGCGGTGTGCCAGGTATACCGCTATCGCGAGCAAGCTCGCTCCCACAGGGTTCTGTGCCGAGGACAGAGACCATGGCTGACTCGATCTCGTTGAAAAAACTGGTCACTCGCCTGCTGATCGTGGTGGTGGCGATGTTTGTCTTCGGCTTTGCCCTGGTGCCGATCTACGACGTGATGTGCCAGGCGTTCGGCATCAACGGCAAGACCGCCGGGCAGTATGAAGGTGAACAAACGGTCGATACCTCGCGGCAAGTGCGCGTGCAGTTTCTGTCGACCAACTCCGCCGACATGTCCTGGGATTTCTATCCCAAGAGCGATGAATTGACGGCCAACCCTGGGGCGGTGAACGAGATGATTTTCATCGCCCACAACCCGACCGATCGCCCGATGAGTGCCCAGGCGGTGCCGAGCATCGCGCCCAGTGCAGCAGCGGCGTACTTCCACAAGACCGAATGTTTCTGCTTTACCCAGCAAGTGCTGCAGCCCGGTCAACGGATCGAGATGCCGGTACGTTTCATCGTTGACCGTGACATGCCCAAGGATGTGAAGCACCTGACGCTGTCCTACACGCTGTTCGATATCACCGCCCGACATCCACCGGTGACTGTAAATACTGGCGGCTGAGCGTGCCCGATAAGGAGAACAATAAATGGCAACTCATGAGCATTATTACGTTCCGGCCCAGAGCAAGTGGCCGATCATTGCCACCGTTGGCATGTTCGTCACTGTGTTCGGCCTGGCCACCTGGTTCAACGACCTGAAGGCAGCGCGGCCGGAATCCCACGGCCCGCTGATCTTTTTCGTCGGCGGCCTGCTGCTGGCCTACATGCTGTTCGGCTGGTTCGGCACGGTGATCAAGGAAAGTCGCCAAGGGTTGTACAGCGCACAAATGGATCGCTCGTTCCGCTGGGGCATGAGCTGGTTCATCTTCTCGGAGGTGATGTTCTTCATCGCCTTCTTCGGGGCATTATTTTATGTGCGCAACATCACTGGCCCGGCGCTGGGTGGCGAAGGCGCCAAAGGCATCGCCCACATGCTGTGGCCGGCGTTCGAATTCACCTGGCCGTTGCTGAATAACCCTGACCCGAAACTCTTCCCGGCACCCAAGGATGTGATCAGCCCCTGGGGCCTGCCGCTGCTCAATACCGTGCTGCTGGTGAGCTCCAGTGTCACCGTGACCATCGCCCACCACGCTTTGAAAAAGGGCCATCGCGGCGCGCTGAAAATCTGGCTGGCGTTAACTGTATTGCTCGGTTGTGCATTTCTTGGTTTCCAGGCCGAAGAATACATCCACGCCTACCACGAATTGGGCCTGACCCTGGGTTCGGGCATCTATGGCGCGACCTTCTTCATGCTCACCGGTTTCCACGGCGCCCACGTGACCATCGGCACCATCATCCTGTTTGTGATGCTGATGCGGATCATGCGTGGGCACTTCGATAACGAGCACCAGTTCGGGTTTGAAGCAGCGAGTTGGTATTGGCACTTCGTGGACGTGGTGTGGATCGGGCTGTTCGTCTTCGTCTATGTGCTCTGAAAGCAGTGGCAAGCTTCAAGCTGCAAGCCTCAAGTCTGGAACGCTTGAAGCTTGCAGCTTATGGCTTGTGGCTACCACGGAACGTGGGACACCAGCTGGCCGCTGAAGAAACCCCAGGCAATCAAGCCGACGGTGATCGCGGCCAGAGCGACACGAACACTCAAGGCAATGACGAGGCGGTTCGAGCTGCTGTCGTCCTTGACCAGAAAAAACAGGCCGCCGAACAGGCTGACAACCGTGGCAATCAGCATCAGGACGATAGCTGCTTTGAGCATGGTGAGACTCCGGGGGAAAGGCGATGCACTTGAGTATAGCTATCGCGACCAGCACCTTTCTGGCGATGCCATGAAGCGCTTCCGGCCGGGCGTCGTGCCGACCCTGGTGGTCGCGCTGTTGCTGCCCCTGCTGGTTTCACTCGGGTTCTGGCAGTTGAGCCGGGGCGCGGAGAAAAGCGCGCTACTGCAAAGCTATGCCGAACGCCGGGTCGCCGAACCGATGCCCAGTACCGAATTGCAACACACCGAAGATCCGGCGTTCCGCCGCGTTCGCTTGCACGGCCAATTCGATGCCGCTCACAGCCTGCTGCTGGACAACCGCCAGCGCGACGGCAAGGTCGGCGTCGAACTGCTGCAACCGTTCCAGGATCAGGCGACCGGGCTTTGGCTGCTGGTCAATCGCGGCTGGCTGCCGTGGCCGGACCGGCGCACCCCGCCGCAATTCACCACGCCCGAAGCGGCATTGAGTCTCGACGCCTGGGTCTACGTCTCCCCCGGCGCCACCTTTCAACTGCACGCCGACCCGAACACCACGACCTGGCCCCAACTGGTGACCGCAGTCGAACCGGCCAGGCTCTGGACCGCGCTGGGCCGTGATGGCTTTGCCTACGAATTACGCGCAGAAATCGGCCCCGCGACTTACCAGGCCGATTGGCCGGTGGTGGCCATGGGGCCGGAAAAACACCTGGCTTATGCCGTGCAGTGGTTCGCCATGTCGATCGCCCTGTTCGGCCTTTATCTCTATCTCGGCTGGCACAACGCAAAGGAGAAACACCATGGGAGCGGCCATGAATCCACCCAACATGTCTGAGGCGAAAACCCCGGCGAGTCGGCGCAAAGGTCGCATGCAGTTATTGCTGATTCTGCTGGGGGTGATCGGCCCGATGATCCTTGCCACCGGCATGTACAAATTGCAGTTCTGGGTACCGGAGGGCCGCAGTTATCACGGCGAGTTGATCGGCAACGGCCAGACCCGCGCGGACATCGGTGTGCAAGCGCAGGAGGACCGCTGGCAGTTGCTGGTCACCGCCCCCAAGGAGTGCTCGGTCGACTGCCAGCAACTGGTGTACCTGGCGCGACAAGTCCAGATCGGTCTTGGTCGTGATGCCGGGCGCGCCAGTCACGCCCTGGCCGCGGCGCAACCGCTGAGCAGCGATTACGACGCCAAGCTGACGCGCGAGTACCCACAACTGCAACGTTACCCCATGGACCTGACGACTTTCAGCGAGACGACCGGGGACGCAACCGTGCCGCAGCTGTGGATCATCGACCCCCACGGCAATCTGGTGCTGCGCTACGACCCGACGGTCAAAGGCAAGGACCTGCTCAACGACCTGCGCCATCTGCTGAAACTGTCGAACATCGGATAAGGGCATCGTCATGGCCAAACCTGGATTTCGCCTCGCGCTGTTTGCCACCTTGCTTGCACTGATTGTGGTGTTGCTCGGCGCCTACACCCGCCTGACCCACGCGGGCCTCGGCTGTCCGGACTGGCCAGGCTGTTACGGCTTTATCAGCGTGCCGAAAGGCGAAGCCCAACTGGCCCATGCCGAACTGCACTTTCCCGATGCCCCCGTCGAAGCCCACAAGGGCTGGAACGAGATGGTCCACCGCTACTTCGCCGGCACGCTAGGGCTGTTAATCTCGGTACTGGCGGGCCGTGCCTGGGTCCATCGTCGTCATCCGGGACAACCGGTGAAGTTGCCGCTGTTTCTGTTGGCCGTGGTGATCGCCCAGGCGGCGTTCGGTATGTGGACGGTGACGCTCAAGCTCTGGCCGCAAGTGGTGACCGGGCATTTGCTCGGCGGCTTTGCGACCTTGAGCCTGTTGTTTCTGCTGACCTTGCGTCTGTCCGGCGTATTGCCGGCACTCACCGTGCCACGGCGTTTGCAGTACTGGGCTACAGCGGGATTGCTGCTGGTGATTGGGCAGATCGCCCTCGGTGGCTGGGTCAGCTCGAACTACGCAGCCGTAGCCTGTATCGACTTCCCGACCTGCCATGGGCAATGGCTGCCGCCGGCAGATTTCGCCAACGGCTTTCATCTGACTCAGCACATCGGCCCGAACTACCTGGGCGGGCAACTGGACAGCGATGCTCGTACCGCCATTCACCTGACCCATCGTATCGGCGCCCTGTTGGTCACCCTCGTACTGCTCGGGCTGGCCTGGCAACTCAAGGTAGTTGGCATGACGCGGCTGGCGGGGCTGGTGCTGATCGCGCTCGGTGCGCAAATCACTCTCGGCATCAGCAACGTGATTTTCCACTTGCCGCTGCCTGTGGCCGTCGCTCACAACGCTGGGGGAGCGGCACTTTTACTGACGATGGTGCTGGTCAATTATCACGCCCGAACCAGTCTGGTTCGGGTCAAGCAGCAAACACCCGCGCGCTGGCGATTCAGCCCGCGTAAGCATTCAGCCGGGCCCATAACAATAAAAGGAGAGATGCCATGGCGACTCTGATCGGCGAACGTCACAGCCAGGCGATCTGGCGTGACTATCTGGAGCTGACCAAGCCAAAAGTGGTGGTGCTGATGCTCATCACCTCACTGGTCGGCATGTTTCTAGCGACCCGCGCCGGCGTGCCGTGGACGGTGCTGATCTTCGGTAATCTGGGGATTGCCTTGTGTGCCGGTGGCGCTGCGGCGGTCAACCATGTGGTGGACCGGCGTATCGATGCGGTGATGGCGCGTACGCACAAACGGCCGTTGGCTGAAGGTCGGGTTTCCCCAGCCGCTGCGCTCACCTTCGCCCTGGTATTGGCATTGCTCGGCCAGGCGTTACTGCTGGCCTTCACCAATCCGTTGACCGCTTGGTTGACCCTCGCCTCGTTGCTCGGTTACGCCGTGGTGTACACCGGGTTCCTGAAACGCGCGACGCCACAGAACATCGTGATTGGTGGCCTGGCAGGCGCTGCCCCGCCACTGCTGGGCTGGACCGCCGCTACCGGCCATGTCAGCGCTGAACCGCTGTTGTTGGTGCTGATCATCTTCGCCTGGACCCCGCCACACTTCTGGGCCTTGGCCATTCACCGCAAAGAGGAATACGCCAAGGCCGACATCCCCATGCTGCCCGTCACCCACGGTGAGCATTACACCAAGGTCCACATCCTGCTTTACACCTTCGCCCTGCTGGCCGTCAGCCTGATGCCGTACGTGATCCACATGAGCGGACTGCTCTACCTGATTTGCGCGCTAGGCCTGGGCGCCCGGTTTCTGCAATGGGCCGTGGTGCTGTACCGTGGCACTCGGCCGCACGCGGCGATCAACACCTTCAAGTACTCTATCTACTACTTGTTCCTGCTGTTTATCGCGCTGCTCGTAGACCACTACTTACTGTTGAACCTATGACTCGAACCCAGAAAACCGTCTTCATCCTCGTTGCCCTGATCGCGCTGGTCCTGGGCCTGACCATCAACAAAGTCCTGTCCGGCAAAGGCCAGGGCGACCCGACGGCACTGATCGACGCCGGGATCATCCTGCTGCCGCAGAGCCGCAACCTGCCGGATGTGACGATGACCGATCAGGACGGCAAGCCGGTCACGGTCAACGAGTTGAAGGACAAATGGTCGCTGCTGTTCTTCGGCTACACCTTCTGCCCGGACATCTGCCCGACCACCCTCGCCCAACTGCGCCAGATCAAAAGCGAGCTGCCACCCGAGGCGGTGGACAAGTTGCAGATCGTGCTGGTCAGCGTCGACCCGAATCGCGACACGCCCAAGCAGCTCAAGCAATACCTGGGCTACTTCGATCCGCAGTTCATAGGGCTGACGGCGTCTTCGGTCGAAGACATTCAGAAGCTGGCCAATGCGGTGAGCATCCCGTTCATTCCGGCGGACACCAGCAAGCCCAATTACACCGTCGATCACAGTGGCAACCTGGCGGTGATCGGGCCGGACGGGACGCAACGCGGGTTTATTCGGGCGCCGTTGAACAACCAGAAACTGGTGGTGCAATTGCCGGTGATGCTTAACCGCAAGTAAGCACCACAAAACCCTGTGGGAGCGGGCTTGCCCGCGATAGGGCCATCAGCTCCAACACAGTTGTTGAATATCAATCCGCCATCGCGGGCAAGCCCGCTCCCACAGGGTCCGTATTCCAGGCATAAAAAAACGGGGACGCAATCAATGCGTCCCCGTTTTTTATTGCTGTCAGATCAGAACGCCGGCACTACCGCGCCTTTGTACTTCTTGAGAATGAACGCTTTCACTTCTGGGCTGTGCAGTGCAGTCACCAGTTTCTGCATGGCAACACTGTCCTTGTCGTCCGGACGGGCCACGAGGATATTCACGTACGGCGAATCGCTGCCTTCGATCACCAGCGCATCCTTGGCCGGATCGAGCTTGGCTTCCAGCGCGTAGTTGGTGTTGATCAGCGCCAGGTCGACCTGGGTCAGCACGCGGGGGATGGTCGCGGCTTCCAGTTCGCGGAACTTCAGGTCCTTGGTGTTTTCGGTGATGTCCTTCACGGTCGACAGGATGTTGTTCGAATCCTTCAACTTGATCAGGCCGGCCTTCGCCAGCAGCAACAACGCGCGGCCGCCGTTGGTGGCATCGTTCGGGATCACGACGTTGGCACCGCCCGGCAGCTCCGCCAGCGTCTTGTACTTGCTGGAGTAAGCACCCAGCGGCTCCAGGTGTACGCCGGTCACGGCCACCAGATTGGTGGTCTTGGCCTTGTTGAACTCATCAAGATACGGCTGATGCTGGAAGAAGTTGGCGTCCAGACGCTTCTCGGCAACCTGCACGTTCGGCTGGATGTAGTCGGTGAAGACCTTGACCCGCAGGTCCACGCCTTCTTTAGCCAGGGCCGGTTTGACGAATTCGAGGATTTCCGCGTGCGGGACCGGGGTGGCCGCGACGGTCAGGGTGTCGGCAGCGTGGGCGGAAAAGGCTGCAACGGCAGCGAATGCGACGAGTAGTTTTTTCATTCAGCTAACTCCATGTGAGGCGCCTGTCTTCGGCGCCTGCCAGCGAATGGCCGGCTCATGCATTAAAAAGCTCATTTACGAGAAAAGTGGACAACCAATTTGTCGCCAACGGTTTGCAGCACTTGCACCAGCACCAGCAGCAACACCACGGTGACCACCATCACATCGGTCTGGAAACGCTGGTAGCCGAAACGGATCGCCAGGTCGCCCAGGCCGCCAGCACCGACCACACCCGCCATCGCCGTGTAGGACACCAGTGTAATGGCGGTCACCGTAATCGCCGCGAAGATGCCCGGGCGAGCTTCCGGCAGCAAGGCATTGGTGATGATCTGTCGCGTCGTCGCGCCCATGGCCTGGGTCGCCTCGATGATGCCGCGATCCACTTCACGCAAAGCAGTTTCCACCAGTCGCGCGAAGAACGGCGTGGCGCCTACCACCAGGGGTGGAATCGCACCGGCGACCCCCAACGAAGTGCCGGTGATCAATACCGTGAACGGAATCATCACGATCAACAGAATGATGAACGGCAGCGAACGCAGGATGTTCACCACCAGCGACAACATCGCATAGACGCCCTTGGCTTCCAGCAATTGACGCGGGCTGCAGAGGAACAGCAATACGCCCAGCGGCAGGCCCAGCAGCACGGTGAACAACAGCGAACCGAAGAGCATCAGCAAGGTATCGCCGGTGGCCAGCCAGATTTCGAACCAGTCGATGTTGGCGAAGAAACTTGTCAGGACTTCCATTAGCGCAGGACCTCCATGTGGACGTCGGCTGCGGTGAACTGGGCGAACGCCGCTTCCATGTCGCCACCGGTCACGGCCAGGGTCAACTGCCCGTAGGGGACGTCTTTGATGCGGTCGATACGACCGGCCAGAATGCTGTAGTCCACGCCCGTTTCCCGAGCGACGGTCCCCAGCAACGGCGCGTAGGTCGCTTCGCCCTGGAAGGTCAGGCGCACAATGCGACCCGGTACGTGAGCGAAGTCATCGCGTTGCTCGCTTTCATCAATCTGCTCGTCTTCTTGCACAAAGCGTTTGGTCGTCGGGTGCTTGGGATGCAGGAACACCTCGGCCACCGAACCTTGCTCGACGATCTTGCCAGCGTCCATCACCGCCACCTGGTCACAGACCCGACGGATCACGTCCATCTCGTGCGTGATCAGGACGATGGTCAGCTTCAGCTCGCGATTGATCTCGGCCAGCAATTGCAGGACCGATGCAGTGGTCTGCGGGTCCAGCGCGCTGGTGGCTTCATCGCACAGCAGAATTTTAGGCTTGGTTGCCAGGGCGCGGGCGATGCCGACGCGCTGCTTCTGGCCGCCAGACAATTGCGCCGGGTACTTTTTCGCGTGGTCGGACAAGCCCACCCGCGCCAGCAACTCGGCCACACGCCGGTCGATGTCGCTGCGCGACAGTTCACCGGCCAGGGCCAGCGGCAGCGCGACGTTGTCGGCCACGGTCTTGGACGCCAGCAGGTTGAAGTGCTGGAAAATCATCCCGACCTGCTGACGGAAGCGGCGCAGGCTGTTGGCATCAAGCGCGGTGACTTCTTCGCCGTCGACAAAGATCTTGCCGCCACTGGCGTTTTCCAGGCGATTGATCAGACGCAGCAGGGTACTTTTTCCCGCGCCGGAGTGGCCGATCAGGCCGAATACCTGACCGTTCTCAATCGACAGACTGGTCGGGTGCAGGGCGGGGATATCCTTACCGGCGACGCGGTAGGTTTTGTGGACGTTTTGAAACTCGATCACGTAGCGAACCTTGTGGGGCGCGTTAGAAAAGGATCAGCGGATAGCCAGGCGCGCATTTTAGCCTGTCCGTATAGAGGTTCTTAGCATTTATTTCGTATTCAACCTGTCATTTGGCAATAACGCGATCAAAGGTCAGAAAAAAGGAACGGCTAAAAATGTCATCAGTCATTAATTAAGCAACTCGAAAACGCCCCCGGTAGCAGTGCCTGGGGATATCGCCCAAGAGTCCTGGCTACGACGGACGGGAATTGAAACGAGGAGTTTACGACTGATGAGTACCAAAAAGCCTGCCGCCCCCAAAAGCGCACTGGCCGGGACCGATACCCTGGACCGCAGCAACACCAATGCCAAGCTCGACAGCCTGGAAAAATTTCGCTCCGACGCCACTGAACAGGCCCTGCGCACCAATCAGGGCGTGAAAGTCTCGGACAACCAGAACACGTTGAAGGTCGGCGACCGCGGCCCGTCGTTGCTGGAAGACTTCATCATGCGTGAAAAGATCACGCATTTTGACCATGAGCGTATTCCCGAACGCATCGTGCATGCCCGCGGGACCGGTGCCCATGGCTACTTTCAGTCGTACGAAAACCATTCCGTGCTGACCAAGGCCGGCTTCCTGCAAGACCCGGCCAAACAAACCCCGGTGTTCGTGCGCTTTTCCACGGTGCAGGGCCCTCGTGGGTCGGGCGATACCGTGCGCGACGTACGAGGTTTCGCCGTGAAGTTCTTCACCGACGAAGGCAACTTCGACCTGGTGGGCAACAACATGCCGGTGTTCTTCATTCAGGATGCCATCAAGTTTCCTGATTTCGTGCACGCGGTGAAACCCGAGCCCCACAACGAGATTCCAACCGGCGGTTCGGCTCACGACACTTTCTGGGACTTCGTCTCCCTGGTGCCGGAATCGGCGCACATGGTGATCTGGGCCATGTCCGACCGGGCGATCCCGAAAAGCCTGCGCAGCATGCAGGGCTTCGGCGTTCATACATTCCGCCTGATCAACGCCGAAGGTAAATCGCGCTTCGTCAAATTCCACTGGCGCCCTACTGCCGGGACTTGCTCGCTGGTCTGGGATGAAGCGCAGAAACTCGCCGGTAAAGACACCGACTTCCACCGTCGCGATCTGTGGGAGTCAATCGAGATGGGGGACTACCCGGAATGGGAACTGGGCGTCCAGGTGGTCGAGGAGGAAAACGAGCACACCTTCGATTTCGACCTGCTTGACCCGACCAAAATCATTCCCGAGGAAATCGTGCCGATTACACCGCTGGGCAAGATGGTACTCAACCGCAACCCGGACAACTTCTTTGCCGAGACCGAGCAGGTCGCGTTTTGCCCTGGGCATATCGTGCCGGGGATCGACTTCTCCAACGATCCACTGCTGCAAGGGCGACTGTTTTCCTATACCGATACGCAAATCAGCCGACTCGGCGGACCGAATTTTCACGAGATTCCAATCAACCGTCCGGTCGCGCCGTTCCACAATGGTCAGCGGGACGCGCAACACCGCACCACCATCGACAAGGGTCGTGCTTCCTACGAGCCGAACTCCATTGATGGCGGCTGGCCGAAAGAAACCCCGCCCTCAGCACAAAATGGTGGTTTCGAGACCCATCCGGAGCGCATCGATGCCAACAAGATTCGCCAACGCAGCGAGTCCTTCGGCGACCACTTCTCCCAGGCGCGGCTGTTCTATCACAGCATGAGCAAGCACGAACAGGAGCACATCATTGCCGCTTACAGCTTTGAGCTGGGCAAGGTCGAGCGCGAGTTCATCCGCGCGCGCGAGGTGAATGAGATCCTCGCCAACATCGACCTGGAACTGGCCGGGCGCGTCGCGCAGAACCTCGGCCTGCCAGCGCCGAAAGCCGGCACGGTCGATGTGCCGAAAATATCCCTGGAGCGTTCACCGGCCTTGAGCCAGGCCAACTTGCTACCGGGCGATATCAAGACGCGTAAAGTCGCGATTCTGGCGGCCAACGGTGTCGACGGTGCCGCGATCGATGCGATGAAGAAAGCGCTGAAGGCCGAAGGTGCTCACGCCAAATTGCTCGGCCCGACCTCGGCGCCCGTGACAACCGCCGATGGCAAGGCGCTGCCCGTGGACGCGTCGATGGAAGGCCTGCCATCCATCGCGTTCGACGCGGTATTCGTGCCTGGTGGCGCGGCGTCGATCAAGGCGTTGAGCACCGATGGCGTGGCGCTGCATTACTTGCTTGAGGCTTACAAACACTTGAAGGCAATCGCGCTGCACGGTGAGGCGAAGCAGTTGCTGGATGTGTTGAAGCTGGAGGTTGATGCGGGGTTGATCGTGGGGGCGGATGCCGCCAAGTTGACCAAGCCGTTTTTTACCGCGATCGGGCAGCATCGGGTGTGGGATCGGGAGCCTAAGGCCAAGGGGATTCCGGCTTAAGGGTTGTATCGACAGACCGGATGCCATCGCGGGCAAGCCCGCTCCCACAATGATTGAGTGGACCACATATCCGTGGTCAGCCTCATAACCTGTGGGAGCGGGCTTGGTCCGGGCGGCGATCCGACGATGCTTCTAAGGCTTACGCGGACTTAGAACGATCTGCGCCGGAATGTTACGCAAAATCTGTTTTTCCAGATTCAGATCAAACCCCGAATCCAGCTTCTTCACTCGCTTGGTCAACAAGGTGGCCAACCAAGGATAATCCTGGGTGCGCGGCGCCTGAATGCTGACGTCGCACTGATAATTCACCACATCGGCAGCAATGGCATCCAGTTGCTGGCGCAGCTTGGCCATATCCGTGAGGTTCAGCGCCACCGTGGTGCTTTCGGCCGTCGGGTCGATGACTTTGGCTTGCGGCTTGGCTTCGGCCGCCATGAGCGCCGCTTCAGCCCTGTCCAGCTCGGCTTTGCGCGCATTGACGATCGCATTGTTGACCCCGCCGGTCAGCGCCGGAGCCTTGGGCATCAACGCCCGGGCGCGGCTGAGCGCAGTGGCAGCCGCGTTCACATCACCTTTTTGCAGCACGATCTGGCTACGACGCAGATAAGCTTCGGCCAGTTGCCGCTGGTATTGCTCAAGGGATTGATCGTTGGGCGACTCGGCCTGCAAGGTGGCCAGTTGACCTTCCGCGGTCGCCAATTCGCTGCTGGCGAGGCTTTGTTCCAGCTGTGCAATGGCCGTTGCCCGTGCATCGGCAGGCTCGGTGGCCGCCGGTGGCGTGCTTTGGCAAGCGCCCAGCAGCAGAGAAAATGCGACAAGGAGCAGATAACGGGAGGCGAACGGCTTCATTCCTGCGACTCTCTATTTGCGCAAAAAACGAGCAAGTCTACACCCCTCGACGGGGCAGGACAAAACTCAGCAGAAACAGTGCGGCGGCAGCCACCACAATCGACGGGCCCGCCGGCGTGTCCTTGAACCATGACAGCGCCAGCCCGCCACAGACCGCGAGCATGCCCAGCAGGCTCGCGCCCAGCGCCATCTGCTCCGGTGACCGGGCGTGACGCTGTGCCGCAGCCGCCGGGATGATCAGCAGCGAAGTAATCAGCAATACACCGACGATCTTCATCGCCACCGCAATGACTACCGCGATCAACAGCATCAGGGTCAGGCGCAACGCCGCGACCGGCAAACCTTCCACCTTGGCCAGCTCTTCATGGACCGTAATCGCCAGCATTGGCCGCCACAATGTCACCAGCAAAGCCAGCACCCCCGCACTGCCGCCGAGTATCCAGGCCAGGTCGGTTGGACTGATCGCCAGCAGGTCGCCGAACAGATAGGCCATCAGGTCGATCCGCACTTCATGCATGAAGCTTAGTACCACCAGGCCCAGAGAAAGGGTGCTGGGGGCGAGAATTCCCAACAGCGTGTCGGACGCGAGCGGCTGGCGCTGTTGCAAGGTCACCAGCAACACGGCCAACAGTAGACAGCCCACGGTGACTGCAACAGTCGGGCTGACATCCAGCAAAAAGCCCAGCGCCACGCCGAGCAGTGCGGCATGGGACAGGGTGTCGCCGAAATAGGCCATGCGCCGCCAGACCACGAACGAACCCAATGGGCCTGCGACCAGGGCCAGGGCCAGACCTGCAAGCAGGGCGTAGAGCAGAAAATCAGCCATGCTTGCAGCTATCTCCGTGAACGTGGGTATGGGCCGCCGGGGCCGCGCTGACCACCGAACCATGCAGGTCATGGGCGTGGTCGTGATGGTGGTGATAAATCGCCAGGCTTTGCGCGTTCTTGCCGAACAGCTCGACGAAAGCCGGGTCGCCGCTGACCTGTTCGGGATGCCCGGAACAGCAGACGTGACGATTGAGGCAGACCACCTGGTCGGTGGTGCTCATCACCAGATGCAAATCATGGGACACCATCAACACCCCGCAACCGTGACGGTCGCGCAATCTTGTGATCAGGCTGTAAAGCTCGGCCTGACCGGCCACGTCCACGCCTTGTACCGGTTCATCGAGTACCAGCAGTTCCGGCTCGCGCAGCAATGCCCGGGCCAGCAGCACGCGCTGCATTTCACCGCCGGAAACACTTTGCACCGGGTTATCGATGACCTGCTCGGCGCCGACTTCCTTGAGCGCGGCCAAGGCTCGGGCACGATCCACACCCGGCACCAGACGCAAGAAGCGCAGCACGGAAAGCGGCAGCGTCGGATCGACATGCAGTTTTTGCGGCATGTAGCCGACCCGCAGTTTCGGCTTGCGCCAGACGCTGCCGCTGTCCGGCTTCAGCAGGCCAAGCACAGCTCGCACCAAGGTGGTCTTGCCAGCGCCATTGGGACCGATCAGGGTCACGATCTGCCCCGGCTCGACGCTCAGCTCGATGTTATCCAGCACGTTTTGCCCGGCGAAGGTGACGGCAACCTGTTCGAGGCGGATCAGCGCGTTGCTCATCAAGCCCCCTGGCAACCCGAGCAGAGACCGACCACTTCCACGGTCTGGCCTTCGACGACGAACCCGACCTCTTTGGCGCTGCCGATGATCGCGTCACTGATGGATTTTTGTTCAAGCTCGATGGCGGCGTGGCATGCGCGACAGATCAGGAACTGACCCTGGTGAGCATGTTCCGGGTGGTTGCAGCCGACGAAAGAGTTCAACGAGGAAATGCGGTGGACGAGGCCGTTTTCCAGCAGGAAATCCAGTGCGCGGTACACCGTCGGCGGCGCGGCGCGGCGGCCATCCTGCTCGCTGAGCACCGCGAGTATGTCGTAGGCGCCCAATGGCTTGTGGCTTTGCCACACCAGTTCCAGCACCCGCCGACGCAAGGCGGTCAGGCGCAGCCCCTGACGTGCGCACAGGGCATCGGCCTCAGACAGTGCGCTTTGAACGCAGTGAGAGTGGTCGTGGGGACGGCTGGCAATCGGTGTTATAGGCATGAGCGGCGACGAGTTTTGTGAGAGACGTTATTATGTTACCCGTTCTCGCCTCTTCGAGTGGTCATCGTGTCCCGACTTTTTTCTATCTTTGTCGCATTTATCGCAACTTTCCTGCTGATCGGATCGGCGCAAGCCGACGTCAAAGTCCTTACCAGCATCAAGCCCCTGCAGCTGATCGCCGCGGCCGTGCAGGATGGCGTGGCCATTCCCGAAGTCCTGTTGCCCCCCGGTGCCTCGCCGCATAACTATGCCTTGCGCCCATCCGACGTACGGAAGGTGCAATCGGTGGATCTGCTGTACTGGATCGGTCCGGACATGGAAGGTTTCCTGCCTCGCGTGCTGAACGGTCGCACGCTGCCCAGCGTCGCCGTACAAGATTTGCCTGGCCTGAAACTGCGCCGTTTCGCCGAGGATAACCACTCTCACGCCGAAGAAGCCGACGAGCATGACCACGACCACCGCCCCGGCAGCCTGGACGCACACCTTTGGTTGTCGCCGGTCAATGCGCGCGTTATTGCGGCGAAAATGGCCGCCGATCTGAGTGCTGCCGACCCGGCCAATGCGGCCCGCTACCAGAGCAATCTCAAGGCCTTCGATGAACGTCTGGATGCACTGGATCTGCGCTTGAAGAAACGTCTGGCCCCCATTGAAGGCAAACCTTACTTCGTGTTCCACGAAGCCTTCGATTACTTCGAAGACGCCTATGGGCTCAAGCACGCCGGTGTGTTCAGCGTCGCAGCCGAAGTGCAGCCTGGCGCCCAGCACGTGGCGGCCATGCGCACGCGATTGCAGGAAGTCGGCAAGACCTGCGTGTTCAGCGAACCACCGCTGCGTCCGCGGCTGGCGGAAACCCTGGTGGCAGGCTTGCCGGTGAAACTGGCGGAGCTGGATGCGCTGGGCGGGTACACGCCGGCGACCGCTCAGGGGTATGAGCAGGTGCTGGAGAAGTTGGGGAATGATTTGGCGGGGTGCCTGGAGTCGTTGTAACTCAAAAAATTGTGTTGCCCCCAATCGCGGGCAAGCCCGCTCCCACAGGTTTTTGTGTTGTTCGCACTATTGGCGAACGACACAAAATCTGTGGGAGCGGGCTTGCCCGCGAAGCTTTTAGAGGGCGAAAGGCAACGGTGTACTGACTTTCTGCCGCTGCGCCAGCCGCTGCTCAAACTCCATCGGATCGTGAATCAACACATCCTGCCCGGCAAACGCCTGCGCAGCGATCAACCGCGACAACCAGAACCGCACACACGCCACCCGCAACAGGGTCGGCCACAGCTCAGCTTCTGCAGCGGTGAACGGCCGCAACGCAGCATAAGCGCCCAGCAATGCTCGCGCCCGCGGCCCGTTGATCTTCCCGTCCTCGTCCGAACACCAGTCATTCAAGGCAATCGCCACGTCGTAGAGCATCGGCCCCGAGCAGGCGTTGTAGAAGTCGATCAAACCGGTCAGGTGCGTGCCTTCAAACATCGCGTTGTCGCGAAACAGGTCGGCGTGGATGTTGGCGCGCGGCAGGGCCAGAATTTTGGTCTTCTGCCGGGTGATTTCCTCCAGCGCCCGTTGCAACAGATCGCTCTGCCCGGCTTTCAGGTGAGAAAGCAGCTGCGTGCCCTCCTCCTGCATCCAGTCCAGGCCGCGATCGGTCTTGCGCTTGATCATGTTGGCCTGAGTCGCCAGGTGCAGATGAGCCAGCAGCTCGCCGACCTGAGCGCAATGCTGAGCGTTGGCCTCCTTGATGTGCTTGCCAGCCAGGCGCGGTTGCAACAGCGCCGGTTTGCCGGCCAGCTCACGCAAGGCCACGCCATCAGTAGTGCGCAGCGCGTAGGGCACCGGCAAGTTGGCGTCGTGCAGCACATCGAGCAGTTCGATGAAGAACGGCATTTCCTGAACCGGACCGCGCTCAACCAGGGTCAGGACAAATTCGCCCTGCTCCAGGCTGATAAAGAAATTGGTGTTTTCGCTACCGGCGGCAATCCCCTGGAAATCGAGCAGGCGGCCGAGCCCGTATGGGGCGAGAAAGGTTTCCAGCTCGGGCCGAGCCAGCGGGGTAAACACAGACATGGTTAAAACTGCCAGTACGGGCGCTGCCACTTGAGCCAGCGCCGATTGAAATTAGGAAACTATTTCCACTCGAAGATCTTCCACGACGGAATCAGCATATCGGGCTGATCCGAGCGGATGAAGTTTGCATCTGTACCGTCCGCGCGCACCAGAAAATACGGTGGTGCGCCCTTCGGCGTGACCTTGATCGCGTACAGGAAACCGTTTTGGCGGTATTCCTGAATGACCTTGTCCCCTTCCGTGCGGATCGTGACTTCAGGCTCCGGAGTCGGCGCATCATCAGCCGCCATGACGGCGAACGGAACGGCTGCAAACAAGCCAGCCAACAGCAAGCGATTTAGTGTGCGCATGATAACCTTGTCCCTTTGTCGTCAACGGTCCCGCTATTCTAGCGCCGGACCCGCCGAAAAGGTTGATCCTGCTCATGAGCCAAGCCCCCCTCGTCCTGGTGGACGGTTCTTCTTACCTGTACCGCGCGTTTCACGCCCTGCCACCGCTCACCACGTCCAAAGGCCTGCCGACCGGTGCGGTCAAAGGCGTGTTGAACATGCTCAAGAGTCTGCGCAAGCAATACCCGGACAGTCCGTTCGCCGTGGTGTTCGACGCCAAGGGCGGGACATTCCGTGACGAAATGTTCGCCGAATACAAGGCCAACCGTCCGAGCATGCCCGACGACATGCGCGTCCAGATCGAACCACTGCATGCCAGCGTCAAGGCCCTGGGCTTTCCATTGCTGTGCGTGGACAACGTCGAAGCGGACGACGTGATCGGCACCCTGGCTCGCAGCAGTGCAGCCGCCGACCGCCCGGTGGTGATCTCCACCGGCGACAAGGACATGGCGCAACTGGTCGACGGGCACATTACCTTGGTCAATACCATGACCGGTAGCGCGCTGGACGTGGAGGGCGTGAAGGAGAAATTCGGCGTCGCTCCCGAGCAGATCATCGATTATCTGGCATTGATGGGCGATTCGTCCGACAACATTCCGGGCGTTCCGGGCATCGGCCCGAAGACCGCTTCCGGGCTGCTGGTCGGCGTGAACGGCGGCCTGACCGAGCTTTACGCGCAGCTCGATATCGTGCCGACCCTGCCGATTCGCGGGGCCAAGACTCTGCCGGCCAAGCTTGAAGAACACAAGGAGATGGCGTTTCTCTCCTACCGGCTGGCGACGATCAAGATCGATGTACCGCTGGATATCGGCCTGGACGACTTGCAAATGGGCAAGCCGGACCACGACAAGCTCGCCGAGCTCTACACCCTGCTGGAATTCAAGAGCTGGTTCGAAGAGAACCAACGCGACGCCAAGCGCTCGGGTCAGGACATTGTCGAGGTCGTCGACGAGCAGCCGGGCGCCGTCGAGGCGAAGTACGAAACCATCCTTGACCAGAAACGCTTCGAGGCCTGGCTGGACAAACTCGCCAAGGCACCGCTGATCGCCTTCGTCACCGAGACCAATGGCAACGATGCCCAGCACTCGCAACTGGTTGGCCTGTCATTTTCCTTCGCGGCCAACGAAGCAGCCTACATTCCGCTGACCCACTCCTACATGGGCGTGCCGGAACAGCTGGATCGCGACACAGTACTGCTGGCGCTGAAGCCGCTGCTGGAAAACCCGAATAAACTGAAAGTCGGCCAGCACGCCAAGTTCGAAACCAACATCCTGGCCAATTGCGCCATCGGTGGCGATCAGAGCAACGGGATCATTGTCCGGGGTATTGCCTTCGACACCATGCTCGAGTCTTACGTACTCGACTCGACAGCCACCCGTCACGACATGGACAGCCTGGCGCTCAAGTACCTGGGCCAAAGCAAGACCGACATTCACGAGATCGCGGGCAAAGGCGTCAAGCAGCTGACCTTTGATCAGATCTCTCTTGAGCTGGCGGGTCCCTATGCCGCCGAAGATGCCGATGTCACCTTCCGCCTGCACCTGGCTTTGCAGGAAAAGCTGGCCGCCACGCCAAGCCTGGGCAAAGTGCTGAACGACATTGAAATGCCGCTGATGCCGGTACTGGCCCGTATCGAACGCCAGGGCGCGCTCGTGGACGCCAACCTGCTGGGCATCCAGAGCGTCGAGTTGGGCGAGAAACTGGTCGCCCTGGAGCGCGAGGCCTTCGCCATCGCCGGTGAAGAGTTCAACCTCGGCTCGCCGAAACAACTGGGCGTGATCCTTTACGAAAAACTCGGTTTGCCGGTTCTCAGCAAAACCGCCAAGGGCCAGGCCTCGACGGCCGAAGCGGTGTTGGCCGAACTGGCCGAACAGGACTACCCGTTGCCCAAGGTGCTGATGCAGTACCGCTCGCTGAGCAAACTCAAAAGCACTTACACCGACCGTTTGCCAGAGCAGATCAACGCTCGCACCGGCCGCATCCATACGTCTTATCAGCAAGCCGTCGCCGCCACCGGACGCTTGTCGTCGATCGATCCGAACCTGCAGAATATTCCGATCCGTACCGCTGAAGGCCGGCGGATTCGTCAGGCGTTCGTCGCGCCAAAAGGCTACAAGCTGCTGGCCGCGGACTATTCGCAGATCGAACTGCGGATCATGGCTCACCTGGCCAAGGACGAAGGCTTGCTGTACGCCTTCCGCAACGACCTGGACGTGCATAAGGCCACCGCGGCGGAAGTCTTCGGCGTTGAATTGGACGCGGTCACCACCGACCAGCGGCGTAGCGCCAAGGCAATCAACTTCGGTTTGATCTACGGCATGAGCGCCTTTGGCCTGGCCAAGCAGATTGGCGTCGATCGCAAGCAGTCCCAGGCTTATATCGACCGGTACTTCACCCGTTATCCCGGCGTGCTGGCGTACATGGAGCGCACCCGCGCCCAGGCCGCCGAGCAGGGTTTCGTCGAAACCATCTTCGGTCGTCGTCTGTACCTGCCGGAAATCAACGCGAAAAACCCGGCCCTGCGCAAAGGTGCCGAGCGCACGGCGATCAACGCGCCAATGCAGGGCACCGCGGCGGACATCATCAAGAAAGCCATGGTCGCAGTGGATAACTGGCTGACCGCCTCAGGCCTCGACGCCAAAGTCATCCTGCAGGTGCACGATGAATTGGTGCTTGAAGTGCGCGAAGACCTGATCGACCAGGTTCGAGAGGAAATTCGCGTGCACATGAGCGATGCAGCGCAACTGGATGTGCCGCTGCTGGTCGAGGTGGGTGTCGGCAATAACTGGGATGAGGCGCACTAGACCCTGTTAATGCAGGGGCGAGCTTGCTCCGGGCGGCGTTCCGACGATGGACCGAGAGCGCTGCGTTCTGTAGGAGCGAGCTGGCTCGCGATGGATTCAAAGGCACCGCGTTTAGCCAGTAAACACGCGTTATCGTTAACGACCATCGCGAGCAAGCTCGCTCCTACAGGGGGCTATAGTCCGGAAAACACGCGGGTTTATTTCCAATGGTTTTTTACCGTTTCAGGAACTAAACCCGTGAAATGCCACTCAGAGTTACTGAATGGCTGGTGAAGCCCTTCGATGCTCCTATGTTGTGTTAAGTGTTGGCAGATATCTGGACCCCGCCCTAACGGTCCGGAACTTGAACCCCGGAACTTCCCCCTCCCCATAGAAGTCCGGGGTTTTTTTTGCCCGCGATTTAATCTGGCAACCTTACTCGGCAACCTCGGCGCCCTTGTCCGCCAGTTCCATCCAGCCTGCCAACACAGTGTAGGCGTCTTCCAGGCCCAGGCGTTTCGGCGCGGAAAACAGCTGAATCGACACGGCATCGCCCCAACCTTTACGAATGTCCGCCTGAACCTTGAGCAGCGTGTTTTTTGCTGCGCCGTAGGTCAGCTTGTCCGCTTTGGTCAGCAGAATGTGCATCGGCATGCCGGCGGCGACGGCCCAGTCGAGCATCAGCAGGTCGAAATCGGTCATTGGATGACGGATATCCATCATCAGAATCAGACCCTTCAAACTTTCGCGGCCGCCCAGATAGGCTTCCAGGTGACGCTGCCAGTGCAGCTTCAACGGGATCGGTACTTTTGCGTAACCGTAACCCGGCAGGTCGACCAGACGGCGTTCATCGTCTAGCTTGAAGAAGTTCAACAGCTGCGTGCGCCCCGGAGTTTTCGAGGTTCGCGCCAGGCTGGCGTGCGTCAGGGTGTTCAGCGCGCTGGATTTGCCGGCGTTGGAACGCCCGGCGAAGGCTACTTCAAAGCCTTCATCGTCGGGACATTGATCGACTTTGGCGGCGCTGAGCATGAAGGTGGACTGTTGGCACAGGCCGAGGATGGGGTTCTTGAATTGCATGAGATTTCCGATGTGGGCGGCGCCGGGAATGGACGCGGCAAGCGGTGTCGTTTCCGTTTCAGTGACGCCAGTATATAATGCCGCAGATTTTGTGTGCGCTTTGTCCCAGCGTAGGATGAAGTTCACGAGAGCGATTGACCTTGATTGCGCATTAGAACGCAGAACGCTCTCAACCCTGAAAAGGTCGTTTTATGACGAAATGGCTGCTAGCTGCCGGTGTCTTGATGCCGCTTTACAGCGCTCAGGCTACACAGGATCCGGAAGCTGTGTACAACCGTGTTTGTGGTGCCTGTCATTCCGGCCAACTACCCATGGCGCCCAAGAAGGGCGATCAGGAAGCTTGGACGCCGAGGTTGGCGAAAGGTATGGAGACGCTGGTGCAACACGTGACCCAGGGTTTCAAGGCGATGCCGCCGCGTGGTTTGTGCATGGACTGCAGTGCCGAGGATTACCGAGCCATCATCCAGTGGATGAGCGAGTGATTCCGGTCCATAACTCTTTAACCCTTAGCCGTAGTTGGATTAGCTGATGAACAAATTGATCGTGAGTCTGCTGTTGACCGTGGGGATCTCCGGCGTAGCCCATGCTGCAGGTGATGCAACTGCTGGTCAGGCGAAAGCCGCAGTATGTGGCGCCTGTCATGGCCCGGATGGCAACAGCATGGCGCCTAACTTTCCGAAACTGGCGGGCCAGGGCGAACGTTATCTGAACAAGCAGTTGCACGACATCAAGTCCGGCAAACGCACGGTACTGGAAATGACCGGCCTGCTGACCAACCTGAGCGATCAGGACCTGGCCGATATCTCCGCCTACTTCGCCAGCCAGAAAGGCAGCGTTGGCGCCGCCGACCCGAAAGTCGTGTCTCGCGGTGAAGCCTTGTTCCGTGGTGGTGACCTGGCCAAGGGCCTGCCATCCTGCACCGGCTGCCACTCGCCAGACGGCAAGGGCAACGCAGCGGCCGGCTTCCCTCATCTGGGCGGTCAACATGCGCAATACATTGCCAAGCAACTGACCGATTTCCGCAAGGAAGAAGGCGGTCGGGCCAACGATGGCGATACCAAACCGATGCAAAGTATTGCCAAAAAGTTGAGCGACGAAGATATCGCTGCAGTCTCCAGCTATATTCAAGGCTTGCACTGAGACCGCCGAGCGAACGTTGCACGGGGTGCACATCTCTTGCAATGTTAACGCTCGATTAATCTGTCGATGCAAGCATAAAAAGGGTGGCCTTGGCCGCCCTTTTTTGTGGCTGCTGCCGTTACACTACAGAACTCAAGCCCGCCATGATCTGTCTGAAAACAGGTCGCGCGAGGCGACCCCATTTGTCCAGGAGTAAAGCATGCGTAATCTGATCATCAGCGCCGCATTCGTCGCTGCCAGCCTGTTCGGCATGACTGCCCAAGCCGCTGAAGCACCCGCCGCCCCTTATGTCGAACTGACTAATCCGGTTCCAGTCGCCGTTCCTGGCAAGATCGAAGTGGTGGAGCTGTTCTGGTACGGCTGCCCGCATTGCTATGCTTTCGAACCGGTGATCAACCCTTGGGTTGAGAAATTGCCTTCCGACGTGAACTTCGTGCGCATTCCAGCCATGTTCGGTGGCCCGTGGAACGCACACGGCCAGCTGTTCCTGACCCTTGAAGCCATGGGCGTCGAAGACAAGGTTCACGCTGCGGTGTTCAACGCCATTCAGAAAGAACACAAGAAGCTGGTCGACAAGAATGAAATGGCAGACTTCCTGGTCACCCAGGGCGTAGACAAGGACAAGTTCCTGGCCACCTTCGACTCGTTCGCGATCAAGGGCCAGATCGTCAAGGCCACTGACCTGGCCAAAAAGTATGAAATCACCGGTGTTCCGACCATGATCGTCAACGGCAAGTATCGCTTCGACGTAGGCTCTGCCGGCGGTGCCGAGCAGGCCTTGCAGCTGGCCGACAAACTGATCGACAAAGAGCGAGCGGCTAACAAGGCTGCCGCCAACTAAGCGCGGGGCCTGCCATGCGCCGCTGGGGTACTGAACGCGTCGTTGGCCTGCATGATCCGCGGGTCAACGAGCACCACCTGGAATCGACGGGGCTGCCCGCAGACAGCCGCCTGCGCTTGCTCAGTTTCAATATCCAGGTCGGCATCAGTACCGAGCGGTATCGGCACTATCTGACCCGAGGCTGGCAACATCTGTTGCCGCACACCGGGCGTGCCGACAATCTGCAAAAAATCGGCAATCTGCTGGGCGACTTCGATCTGGTCGCCCTGCAGGAAGTCGATGGCGGCAGCCTGCGATCCGGCTACGTCAATCAGGTCGAGCACCTGGCTCAGCTCGGTGCGTTCCCTTACTGGTATCAACAACTCAATCGCAACCTCGGCCGCCTCGGCCAGCACAGCAATGGCGTGCTCAGCCGCCTGCGCCCATGGGCGATTGAAGACCATCCGTTGCCGGGACCCAAGGGGCGCGGAGCGATTCTGGTACGTTTCGGCGAAGGTCCGGAAGCGCTGGTGGTGGTCATGATGCACCTGGCACTGGGTGCCCGCGCCCGCAGCATGCAACTGGCCTACATTCGCGAATTGATCGGGGGCTATAAACACCAGGTGCTGATGGGCGACATGAATACCCATGCCAGTGACTTGCTGCAAAACTCGCCGTTACGCGACCTCGGCCTGCTCGCACCACAGCTGGAAGCGACCTTCCCCAGTTGGCGCCCGCAACGCTGCCTGGACCATATTCTGCTCAGCCCGACCCTGACCCTGGAAAAGTTCGAGGTGCTGGCACAACCCATTTCCGATCACCTGCCGGTCGCGGTAGAGATTCGTCTGCCGGGTTCGCTTATGGCCGATGCATTGCCCGCGCTGAGTTCTGCCCATCGCGGACCCCATGAATGAGCGAAGAAACACAGCGCTGGAAAGAAAAGTACCTGAAAAGCATCGAACAACAGGAAAAGCTCGAGCGCCGATGGGATGCCCGGCTCGACTTGTTGTGTCGTGGACTGGTGCGCAGCACGTTGGCGGCCGAGGGCACCGACCGCTCGGTTGACGAGTGCATGAAGGAAATGCGCGAAGTCATACGCACCAAGGACATGGACGCCGGCCTGGCTGCCCTGCTTCCGCGGCTGGAGAAAGCCGTGCTCGACTCTGAACAACGCCGCGAAACCCGGGTCAATCAGACCAGTGCCGCACTGACCGCACTGGTAGCGCAGCTGCAAACATTGCCGCTGCCCCGGGAAGTCAGTCGCCCCCTCAAGGATTTCGCCAAACGCTTGGACGCACGCGTCAGTCAGGCGCGTGAGATTCCGTTGCTGCTCAGCGAACTGAGCAGCCTGCAAGCCAAAGCCCTGAGTCAGCTTGAAAGCCCGGCAGAACCCGGTCGCCCCGGCCTGTTGCAGCGGCTGTTCGGTCACCGTGAGGCCGATGACGCAGCGCCCGTCGTCGCTCTCACAGCGCAAGCATCCATCATGCAGCCTGCCAAAGCCGTCTCGGCGCCGATTGCCGCGACACGGTCAGCTACTGTCGGTCTCGCCTCTGCCGTCGCTGAGGTGCCTGTGGCGCGACCAGTCGCTCCCATGGCCGTCATCGAGCCGCAAAAGATCCAGGCATCAGCCAACACGGTAGAGCCCTCCATCCCGGAGACCCATGCCCCGCCGATCATTGAGCCGCAGCAAGAAGCCGAGGCGCACACTCAAGGGTGTATCGAACAACCCGAAGTGCCGGCAACACCCCTGGTCGCCCCCGCAATTGAGGCTGAACCGGCCTGCGATCCCCGCGAGCCGACTACCGCGGAACTTCCCGATACCCCGCCACCGCCTTCAGCCCTGGCCGTGGTCGATCCGCACTTCTGCGAGCACGACATGCTCTACGCGCTGCCGGACTCCCCCGAGCCGTCCTACAGCTCGGTGGCCAGGCATATCGAAGACACGCTGCTGGGGTTGCTCGACGATCTGACATTGCCCGAGCGTCACCGCCCGCAAGCCGAATCGATGCGTGAGCGTCTGCAAAACGGGCTGAACTGGTACGAACTGCTACCGATCCTCGACGATCTGGCAACCTTGATGTTGGCGATTTCCGACAGCGGCCAACACGAATTCGAAACGTACTTGCAGCGCCTGAACGAGCGCCTGGAGTCGTTCCAGAGCAATCTGCAAGCCGCCAGCGCCGGGCATGCCGACAGCCGTTTTGCCGCGCAGGCAATGGATACGCAGATCCGCGAACAGGTCGACGGCTTGCAGAGCAGCATGCACGAAGCGGCCGACCTGGGCGACCTCAAGCACGTCCTGGAAAACCATCTCGAAGGCCTGCTCGATACCATGGAACAGCACCGCAAGCAGCGCGACGAGCGTGAGCAAGAGATGGCGGGCCGCCTGCACAGCCTGGCCGAACGGGTTGCCCACATGGAGCAGGAAGCCCTGGGCTTTCGCGAACACCTCGAAGAGCAACGCCAGAAAGCCTTGATCGACCCGCTGACCGGCCTGCCCAATCGTGCGGCCTGGAGCGAACGGCTCGACCATGAAATCAGCCTGTGGCAGCAACAGGGCAATACTTTGTCGCTGGCCATGCTTGACCTCGACCATTTCAAACACATCAACGATAACTATGGCCATCTGGCGGGGGACAAAGTGTTGAAAATCATCGCCGGCGTACTGCGCAAACGCCTTCGCGGGACAGATTTCATTGCGCGGTTCGGCGGTGAAGAATTTGTACTGCTGATGCCCGCAACCGGTGCGGGGGTCGGCGTGAAACTGCTGGAAAAACTGCGAACCGCCATTGAGGCCTGTCCTTTCCACTTCAAGGGCGAACCGGTGACTATCACCCTTTCCATCGGGCTGACCGAGTTCAAGGCCGGCGAACACAGCGATCTGGTGCTGAAAAGGGCCGATCAGGCGCTATACAAGGCGAAACACACCGGACGGAACCAGGTGCAAATCGGCTAGAACCAATTGTTCCAATTTGTTTAAATGACGGCGCCGCCCGTCTGTGCGCAAAGCAGTACGTTACACTGTTGCATTATTGTCTTTGCGTGTATTGCCTCTGCCATGAAATTTTTTGCTCTCCTCGCCTCGCTGGCTCTGTTGGCCGGTTGTGCCAGCGGCCCCCGGTTCGACACCAGCCATGTCTCAGTCAACCACGACAGCCGCATCCAGTTCGTGGTGGTGCATTACACCTCCGCGTCGCAGGAGCGCTCGCTGCAGTTGCTGACCCATGGCGAAGTCAGCAGTCATTACCTGATCGGCGACGACAAAAATGCCACCATCTATAAGTTGATGGATGAAAACCTGCGGGCCTGGCACGCCGGCGAGAGCGAGTGGCAAGGTCGGACTTGGTTGAACTCCAGTTCCCTGGGCATCGAAATCGTCAATCCCGGCTTCAAGGACACGCCGAACGGGGAGCGTCTCTGGTATCCCTACAGCGAAGCCCAGGTCCAGTCCCTGATTGTGTTGCTCAAGGACATCAGCAAGCGCTACGCCATCAGCCCGCGCAACATCATCGGCCATAGCGACATCGCACCGTTGCGCAAGCTTGATCCGGGACCGCTGTTCCCCTGGAAACACCTGGCAGCCGAAGGTTTGGGCGTCTGGCCGAACGAGCAGGCCGTGGCGCGCCAGCAAGTACAGTTCGACGTCCAGTTGCCGAGCATCGGTTGGTATCAGGCGCAGCTGGCCCGCCTGGGTTACCCCACGCCGCAAACAGGCGAACTGGATGTCGCGACGCGCCATGTGATTGCGGCCTTCCAGATGCATTTCCGACCGACCCGCTTCGATGGCACCCCGGATGCGCAAACCGCGGCACTTTTACACGTTTTAAATCAGACAAAATAATGACGCCCGCCCGACGGTAAGAGCTTTTTCTCAATCAGCAGCTATAACTCATTGGTAATCCTTCGGATGTACCCAATGCCTGCTGCTAGAGAGACATTACGTAGTTGGTTTTATCGCCCCTGGTTTTTGGCGATGCTTGCTGCTGCCTTGAGCGCAACCCTGTTAATGACGGGCAGCCTGTTTGTGGCCATGCATCAGGTCGAGCAGAGCGAAAGCGAGGAAATGAATGCCCAGGGCGAGCGCTTCCTGGCCCGTCTGGAGCAGCTTTTCGGCCAATTGCGTGAAAGCCTCGACGACCTCGAAGCGCAGCCGCTGCGGGGCTGCGATGACGAAATGATCGCGACCTTGCAGCAAGTCAGTTTCAATTACCGTTTCGTTTACGAAGCGGCTTACAGGGACGATTCGCGGATCTGCTCCAACCGCCCCCGCCAGGAAGGGCTGTCCCTGCTACGGCCGCCGGATATCAAGGGCCCCACCTATAGCTATTGGCTGAACACCACCACCGAACCTGATGAAAACCGTGCTGCGCTAATGCTCGGGCGCGGTAATTTCCGCGTCGCGACCTCTCGCGGGCATTTGACCGATATGGTCGACCTGTCGCCCGGGAGCAGCCTGCTGGTGGTACTCGACCACGGCACGCGGGCGATTCCGGTACTGGGTGTGTCGCAGGACTGGCCCCCGACCGAACCTTGGCCCCCGAAGAGTCCCGATGCGCTGCAAGTCACGCACAAACGCTTGATTTACCGTATGCCCACCAACAATCCGGAATACCAGCTTGTACTTATAACACCGCGTACCGGCATGCACGTGCCTGCGGTCTGGTGGTGGCTGTTGCCAGCCAGCCTGGCACTGGGCATCTGCGTGGGTTTTCTGGTGTTTCTGCTGGTCAAGCAGCGACAGTCGATGGATGCTGAACTGACTGGCGCCATTCGGCGGGGCGAGTTACAGGTCTTGTATCAACCGATTTTCGACCTCGACAGCCGCAACTGTGTCGGCGCAGAAGCCTTGCTCCGCTGGCGCAGACCGGACGGCACCCTGACCAGCCCCGACCTGTTCATCCCGATGGCGGAAAACACCGGCCAGATCCGCCAGATCACCGACTTCGTCCTGCAACGCTTGCTTGAGCAGCTTGGTCATTTGTTGCGGGCCAATCCGCAGTTATACATCTCGGTCAACCTCGCAGCCTGCGACGTCATGGTGCCGCGTATCGGCCAAGTGATGGCGCGCTTGCTGACGTTGCATCGGGTCGCGGCCAAGCAGATCGCCTTCGAGGTCACCGAGCGGGGATTGATCGATGTGGTGGTGGCCCGGGAAAACCTGCAGGCCTTGCGCGATGTCGGGCATCAGGTGCTGATCGACGACTTCGGCACCGGTTATTGCAGCCTCGCCTACCTGCAAACCCTGCCGGTGGATTGCCTGAAAATCGACAAGGCCTTTATCGATGCGCTGGGCCATGACGCCGCCAGCAGTGGCGTGGCACCGTACATCATTCAAATGGCCCAGGCCCTGAAATTGAAAGTGATTGCCGAGGGCATCGAACATGAAGCGCAAGCGGTGTTTCTGAGCAGCGAAGGCGTGAAATATGGTCAGGGTTGGCTGTTCGCCCATGCGTTGAGCGCAGTGCAGTTCATTGAACTGATTACCCGTGGCCGCCGGCTGGCGGGCAGACGCCTGGATGACGAAGCGTGAAAGCCGCTTACACCGCCAGCGCCATATAGAACTGAGTCCCCTGCCCCGGCCGCGAATAGACGCCCATCCGTCCGCCATGTAATTGCACGATTTCCTTGCACAGCGCCAGGCCGAGCCCGGCGCCGCCCTTTTTACGGCCGACCTGGACAAAGGGTTCGAAGATCCGCCCTTGCTGGCCGTAGGCAATGCCTTCGCCGTTGTCTTCAACGCTGATGATCACCCGCTCCCCATGACGCCGAGCCTGCAAGCGTATCTGCCCGTCGGCGCCGGTATGGCGCAAGGCGTTGTCGATCAGGTTGTCCAGCACCCGGTCCAGTTGAGGCTGATCGGCCTGTAGCCAGGGCAATGGGCCCTGCACTTCCACCAACAGATTGATGCCCTTCTCCACCGCCACGCCGGCATACCGTTCCCGCGCCTGCTCCAGCAAATCGTCGATGGAACACGGCGCCAGGGTGAGTTTCTGCAATCCGTTCTGATAGCGGGAGAAGTTCAGCAGGTCGTTGATCAACTGCATCAGGCGCTGCATCTCTTCATTCACGGTGTCCAGCAGATCGGCCTCACGGGAGTCCTGGGCGAAATGCGCACGCTCGCGGAACAGGCCGAACGCCATGTGCATGCCGGTGACCGGTGTGCGCAATTCATGGGAGGCGCGCAACACGAACTCGCTGCGCACCCGTTCAAATGCACGCTGCTCGGTGACGTCATGCAACACCATCACGGCGCCGAGAATATGGCCCTGAGTGTGGCTGACGGGGGTCAGGCTATAGGTCAACAGTCGCGACTCACCATCGACCTCGATGCTCAAATCTTCCGGCGCCCGCTCCAGGGTCCCGCCGCGCAGCACCAGTTGCAGCTGTCCATCAAGCTCGGGGCGCTCCAGAGCGGTGCCCAGCCCCTGGCCGAGCCGATCGGTGTCCCAACCCAATTGACGCTGTGCCACGGGGTTGAGGTGTTCCAGATGCCCTTCGCGGTCGATCATCAGCAACCCGTCGTCGATGCTGTCGAGTACCGCCTGCAAACGCTGCTGACCGGCGAGCAGTTCGTCGATATTGGTCGCCTGATGCTCGCGCAGGGCCTCGGCCATGATCCCGAAGCGTTTGGTCAGCTGGTTCATTTCCTCTGCCGAAGAAATAGGCAGGGTCACTTCGAAATTGCCTTTCCCGATGTTATCCGCCGCCTGGGCCAAGGCCTCTATCGGTGCGCCGAAACGCCGGGCGATGGCGTGTGCGGTCACGAAGCCGATGATCAGCACCGCCAACCCCACCAGCCCGAGCAGACCGGCCACCAGCAGCGCCCGCTCCCGAGCCTGGCGCTCGATGACATTGATGTAATCCAGCGCACGCTTGTGCTCGGCGATCAAGCCATTGCGCAGCGTATTGAATTTTTCGGTGAGTTCACTGGTACCCGTCAACACGCGCGACGTGTCTGGTGACTGGTCGTACGCCTGCATGAAGCTCTGGTAGTCAGCCTTGGCCTGTGCAAAACCGTACTGAACGTCGTTGCCGGAATCGGCCAGGGCAATGCCTTCATCAAGCAACCGATAATAGTGCTGCCTGGACTGCTCGAATGCAGCAGGATCCGGATGCTCGCTGAGCATGATGATCAACTGGTCGCCAAGGGTCTGGCGCAATTTGAGCCCCAGGTCGAGGGTGACGAAGTTGTTTCGGATCAACGCTTCCTGAGTGCCCGCCATCTGCATCACGCTGACCAGCCCGAGCAAGAGCCCGAGCAACGCGACGGTGATCAGTGCAGAAATGCTTAGAAACAGCCGAGTCCGCAACTTCATCGCCAGTTTCATCGGGCGGGGCTCACAGGTTGTATTGCTTGCGTTTGCGGTACAGCGTCGAGGCGTCGATGCCCAACGTCTTGGCGGCCTGGTCCAGCGTGTCGGCGGTGGCAAGAACGGCGCCGATATGAGCCTTTTCCAACTCATCCAGACTCAACGCGGCACCGATCCGAGGCGCGTTGTTGACCGGGGTTTCGGCCATACCCAGGTGGCTGATCTCTACCCGCTCTTGCGGACAGATAATGCTCGCCCGCTCCACGACGTTACGCAGCTCGCGGATGTTGCCCGGCCAGCGATAGCTGAGCAGTGCTTCTCGAGCCGCGTCGCTGAAACCCCGTGCCGGACGCGCGTATTCCTTGACGAAACGAGCCAGAAAACGATCGGCCAGGTTCAGGATGTCTTCTCTGCGCTCCCGCAACGGCGGCAGGTGCAAGGTGATCACGTTCAGGCGATAGAGAAGGTCTTCACGGAAACGGCCGTCACGGACCATGTCCTCCAGATTGAGGTTTGTGGCTGCGAGAATTCGCACATCGGCTCGGCGGGTGACCGGGTCGCCGACGCGCTCGTATTCCTTGTCCTGGATAAAACGCAGCAACTTTGGCTGCAACGTCAGGGGAAAGTCGCCGATCTCGTCAAGAAACAGCGTTCCGCCATCGGCCTGATTGACACGTCCCAAGGTACTTTCGCTGGCCCCGGTGAAGGCACCACGGCTGTGACCGAAGAGCTCGCTTTCCATGAGTTCGGCAGTCAGGGACGGGCAGTTGATCGTGACGCAGGATTTCTTTGCGCGCTTGCTCCAGCCATGTATGGCTTGGGACAGCTCGCCTTTGCCCGTACCGGACTCGCCGAGAATCAAAATGTTGGCATCGGTGCTGGCAACCTGGCGGGCGGTTTCGAGCACTACTTTCATCGCCGGGCTGTGGGAGTCCAGGCCATCCTTGGGTTTGCGCACTTCACCTTCCAGGGCTTCCAGACGGGCCGACAGCTGTCGCACTTCCAGTTGCTTGGCGGTGGCCAGGCGCAGTTGGTCGGGGCTGCAAGGCTTGACCAGGTAATCGGCGGCACCGGCCTGGATAGCGTCCACTGCCGTGTCCACCGCCGAGTGCGCGGTGACGATGACCACACGCATCCACGGCGCTTGAATGCGCATTTGCGCCAACACATCGAGACCATTGTCTTCCCCCAGGCGCAAATCGAGGAAACACAAGTCGAAGACCTGACGTTGCAATAACGCTTCGGCCTGTGCAGCGCTGTTGGCAGTCGCGACGCTGTAGCCTTCATCTTCAAGGCAATAGCGAAAAGTACGCAGGATGGCGGATTCATCGTCCACCAGCAGAATGCGGCCTTGGTGCTCAGTGGCTGATTCCATTTTCCTACGCTCCTTAGTGAATGATCTTGGTTAGTCCCGGAAAAATCGGGCAAGTTGCATGGTTGATTCTGGTCGATTCCGCCTACAACAGGGTAGCTCTCTGCTTACCCTACGGCTAATCGACTGATTTTGTTGTTTTTTTATCAGATAGCCGGTCTACAGGCGCACTACTGATCATTTTTCTGACATCCATGCCCTTCAGGCAATTCAAAAAACTTGAAAATTCTTATGCATCGATCGTGCATTTCGCCCGACCGCTGAAAGACCATCGTGCAGGATGCGTCCGACCCGATTTTGGCATCACTATTAACTTATTGATTTTATTGATTTTATTTCTGTTAAAAAGCTGGCATGCAGGCTGCAACGACTCAGTTATCCAGGGCATTCAAATCGTCGCCCTAAACAAGATCACCACGATGTGGGAGGAGCTTCAGGATGAGTCGCCAACGTGCCGCCCAAATGCGTATCTCGCCACTGCATATCCAGCAAGGTCTGTTTGCTGTTCTGGCGCTGTTGATCACGTTGATCGGCTGCCAGCAGTTTCAGCGTTGGGAGCAGAACTCGCAGCAGGAAGCGTCGCGCGTGACGATTGAGCATCCGGTCCAGACCCATTTCAGCGCCGCCAGCAGCAACCAGGCTGACCTCGCCCCAATGCGGATGATGGACGTCGACCAGGCCCAGCCTGTGGATGAGATGCCCCGTCTGGAACGTTGGGTGTTCTAACCAACAGAGCTTGAACCAACAGAGCTTGGCGCGCTGGCTGCGCCGGGAAAAGCACCACAAGCATCACCTCTAAAATAGAAGCGTAAGGAGAATCACCATGTTGAGCTGGGCAATCACATTCTTGATCATTGCCATCATCGCTGCAGTACTGGGCTTCGGTGGTATCGCGGGCACCGCCACGGGTATCGCCAAGATTCTCTTTGTCGTGTTCCTGGTGATGTTCATTGCTTCGTTCTTCTTTGGCCGCCGCGGTCGAGGCTGAAAATGAGCGTTTCCTTCAAGACACTGGCAGCCGCCCTGCTCCTGGGCGGTAGTGCCATGGCCATGGCCGCCAATGATGGCCAGACGCGGGCCAACGAGCTGTTGAGCGCCGACCCGCAATACCGTGAAACCTGGCAAGGCGTTGTGAAGAAAGAAGAACGCCTGCCGGAATGGGTGATGAACCTGTCCGGCGCTGCCGAGCAAATGAACGCGGTTGAAGAAGACGGCGACCAGTATCTGGTGGGGCCGCTTTGCGAATCCCAGGCCACATGCCTGAATAATCGATTGATTGTCGCCGTCAGCTTCGACAAAAAGCATGCCTACGCTATGCTGGTTGAAGTGCCTGCGGGATTGCCGGCTGACAAGTCGCCGACACGCCATGCCAATTATCGTTTTCTGGGAAAACCAGACCAGGGTATGCAGGATTTGCTGATGGAACAGCTGAAGAAAGATCCAAACTGGTACTGATTTTGAGATACGAAAGAAGCCAACGGCTTCTTTCCAAATGCGCTGCCCGATGAAGGTAGACGCATGACCAAGGGGTCGGGATGTTCTGCCTGTTTCAGGGGCGGAGTGACCTACGGGTACATGGGGTGCCTGCGCAAGGGCCGGGTCAGGCAAAAAGCTGCGACGCAAGTTCGCCGATCACAGATGCTCGACGGACTTGCGAAGAGCTTCTACGTGCAAAGCGTTGAGTTAGAGCGATCCTTCCCCATTTCGTCGTTTCACTTTCAAAATGTTGCCGTGCTGCCTGGAAATTCTTTTTCCGGTGGTCCACGCACGACCGTACATCGAGAAATATTACCGCCCTTTTGCGGTTAATTTTCTCTGCGCCTTGTCGGATTTTCTTGAAAAACACCCTTCGCCCGACTGATCAAAAAACATTCGATATTCCCTGAGATGGCCGGTTCACGGCACTTTTGCCTGCCGAAATGTCGTATTCGAACCGGTTGGGACGCGAGTTTCACTATAAAAAGCTCATGCCGATTCGGCATAGGGTAGGCGTTTACGGCATTAGACGTCGCTTCCTTGCATCGGAATAGTTGCGCCTTTTTTCGCTTGCCAGAGAGCCACTATCCAGCGCTCCGGGGCACCTTATACGGGGGCAGATGCACAACACTTTTACGCCACAAGCGTTCCAGTTCCTGCATCGGCCTGAGTCAAACGCAAGTAAGGGTAAAGATATGAAGAAGGCAAAGCTTAGCCTCGCCTGGCAGATCCTCATCGGTCTGGTATTGGGGATTGCAATCGGTGCGCTGCTCAACCATTTCAGTGCCGAAAAAGCCTGGTGGATCAGTAACGTTCTGCAACCAGCAGGCGATATCTTTATCCGTCTGATCAAGATGATCGTGATCCCGATCGTGGTCTCCTCGTTGATCGTCGGTATCGCGGGTGTCGGCGATGCGAAGAAGCTCGGCAGCATCGGCCTGAAGACCATCCTCTACTTCGAAATCGTGACCACGATTGCCATCGTCGTCGGCCTGGTCCTGGCCAATGTGTTCCACCCAGGTACCGGCATCGACATGAGTACGCTGGGTACCGTCGATATTTCCAAGTACCAGGCCACAGCCGCCGAGGTGCAGCATGAACACGCGTTCATCGAAACCATCCTCAACCTGATCCCGTCGAACATCTTCGCGGCTATCGCCCGTGGCGAGATGTTGCCGATCATCTTCTTCTCGGTGTTGTTCGGCCTCGGCTTGTCGAGCCTGAAACCTGATTTGCGCGACCCGCTGGTGAAGTTGTTCCAGGGCGTGTCGGAAAGCATGTTCAAAGTCACCCACATGATCATGAGCTACGCCCCGATCGGCGTTTTCGCACTGATCGCGGTGACTGTGGCCAACTTCGGCTTCGCCTCCCTGCTGCCGCTGGCCAAACTGGTGCTCCTGGTTTACTTCGCCATCGCCTTCTTCGCCTTCATGGTGCTGGGCTTGATTGCTCGCCTGTTCGGTTTCTCGGTGATCAAGCTGATGCGCATCTTCAAGGATGAGCTGGTGCTGGCCTACTCCACCGCCAGCTCCGAAACCGTGCTGCCACGTGTCATCGAGAAGATGGAAGCCTACGGCGCACCGAAAGCCATCTGCAGCTTCGTGGTACCGACCGGTTACTCGTTCAACCTCGACGGCTCGACCCTGTACCAGAGCATTGCGGCGATTTTCATTGCCCAGCTGTATGGCATCGACCTGTCCATCAGCCAGCAATTGCTGCTGGTGCTGACGTTGATGGTCACCTCCAAAGGCATCGCCGGCGTGCCGGGTGTGTCCTTCGTGGTGCTGCTGGCAACATTGGGCAGCGTGGGTATTCCATTGGAAGGCCTGGCGTTCATCGCCGGTGTCGACCGCATCATGGACATGGCCCGTACCGCACTGAACGTGATCGGCAATGCGTTGGCCGTATTGGTCATTTCTCGTTGGGAAGGCATGTACGACGACGCCAAGGGCCAGCGCTACTGGAACTCCCTGCCGCACTGGCGCAGCAAGGAAAAATTGCCGGCTGGCGAAACCTCGAACAGCTGATACAAACCCTGTAGGAGCCGGCCTGGCGAAAAACGATAACGCGCAGTGACTGATACACCGCGGCGCCCCGTTCGCCAGCAAGCCGGCTCCTACAGTACGGGGTTGCAAGCACATTAAGTGCAGGACGCAACCCCTCAGACAAACCCCGGAGAAATCCGGGGTTTGTCGTTTCTGGCTACCCCGCTATCATTCGCCGCATTCTTTGGGGGATTTAACTGATGCTCAATGGCCTGTGGCTCGGCTTCTTCATCGTGGCAGCCGTATCGGCGCTGGCGCAGTGGTTGATCGGTGGCAACGCCGGGATCTTCGCGGCGATGGTGGAAAGCATTTTCGCCATGGCCAAATTGTCGGTCGAGGTCATGGTCTTGTTGTTCGGCACCCTCACCCTCTGGCTGGGCTTTCTGCGGATCGCCGAGAAAGCCGGGATCGTCGACTGGCTGGCCAAGGCGTTGGGGCCATTGTTCCTGCGCCTGATGCCGGAAGTGCCGGCCGGTCACCCCGCTATCGGCCTGATCACGCTCAACTTTGCCGCCAATGGCCTGGGCCTGGACAACGCCGCCACGCCAATCGGCCTCAAGGCCATGAAGGCGCTGCAAGAGCTCAACCCCAGCGCCACCATTGCCAGCAATGCCCAGATCCTGTTCCTGGTGCTTAACGCCTCTTCCCTGACCCTGTTGCCGGTGACGATTTTCATGTACCGCGCCCAGCAAGGTGCGCCCGATCCGACGCTGGTATTTCTGCCCATTCTGCTGGCGACCAGTTGCTCGACGCTGGTAGGTCTATTGTCAGTGGCGGTCATGCAACGTCTGCGCCTGTGGGACCCGGTGGTGCTCGCGTACCTGATTCCCGGCGCCCTGATACTGGGTGGCTTCATGGCGCTGCTGGCGACGCTCTCGGCGACCGCTCTGGCCGGCCTGTCATCGATCCTCGGCAACCTGACGCTGTTCGGGCTGATCATGCTGTTTCTGGTGATTGGTGCGTTGCGCAAGGTGAAGGTCTACGAGGCGTTCATCGAAGGCGCCAAAGAAGGCTTCGATGTGGCGAAGAACCTGCTGCCGTATCTGGTGGCGATGCTCTGTGCCGTCGGCGTGCTGCGGGCGTCCGGGGCGCTGGATTTTGGTCTGGACGGGATTCGGCATCTGGTGGAGTGGGCCGGCTGGGACACGCGCTTCGTCGATGCCTTGCCGACCGCCATGGTCAAGCCATTCTCCGGTAGCGCGGCCCGGGCGATGCTGATCGAAACCATGAAGACCTCCGGGGTCGACAGCTTCCCGGCACTGGTGGCGGCGACGGTGCAGGGCAGTACGGAAACGACGTTCTATGTGCTGGCGGTGTACTTCGGTGCAGTGGGCATCCAACGGGCGCGGCATGCGGTGGGCTGTGCGTTGCTGGCGGAACTGGCCGGCGTTCTCGGCGCTATCGGCGTTTGCTACTGGTTCTTTGGCTAACCGAGATCCCCTGTGGGAGCGGGCTTGCTCGCGAAAGCGGTGTGTCATTCAGTATTGATGTCGACTGACACAAAGCCTTCGCGAGCAAGCCCGCTCCCACAGGGCTCAGTGTTGGACTCAGGGCCTTGATGGCAGCGCCGCTTTTTGCCCTTGCTCAACCGCCCAGACCACCACCTGTGCCGTCAACCGGTCACTCGCCTGGCCAAACCCGGCCACCACCGCTGGCACCTTCACATCGCTCAACGGCTGACGCACTTCAAAACGCCGGCTGGCGAGGATCCGCTGGTCATGACCGCGCACCAGCAACGCATCCAGCCGCACGACCACGCTCGCAGTGCGGTCCTGGTATTCCGTCTGGAACGCCTGCAGATTGCCGCCCAGCTCCAGGTCCGCCTGGAAATTACTGTCATCGGTACTCAGCAGCGACACCCGACCGTCACGCTGGAAACCATCGAGCAGACGATTACGCAGCAGCACCGGCGCCGGGTCGCTCCAGCGTGAAGCCTTATAGCTGCTGATCAGGTCACCCTGCGGGATCACCGCGATGTTCGGGCTGTTCAAAGCCTGGCTGGCCTGCGGCTTTGTCAGGCGAAGCGACCAGGGTTGCGGCATGCCTTGATTGCCTGAGGCGCTGCTCTGGGACGTCGGTAGCCGATAGACATCCGACGGCTCGGACTTGGGCAGGATCGAGCAGGAACCGGTCAACGCAAAGGCGGCGAGGATGGCGAGGCGGCTCACTTTCATGGCGTGAATTCCTTGTTCTTGTCGTTGCCCAGCAAATAACCGCTGGGGTTGGCTTCCAGGCGCTGGGAAATGGCCCGCAACGACGTCAGGGTATCGCGCAATTCACGCACAGCCGGCGCCAGGCCATTGAGGCCCTGCATCCCGCTGTTCAGCGAATCCCGATTGTTGGTGAGCAGCTTGTTGATCGTGGCGCTGCTCTGTTCCAGCGATTTCATGGCCTGTTCGGCACTGCCGAACATCTGTTTGCCCTGATCGCTGATCAAGCCGTTGGCATTGCGCATCAACGCGGCGGTCTGCTCCAGCGTGGCCGTGGCCTGCTTGCCGATGGCACCCAGTTGTTGCATGGCCTGGCGGATGTCGCCGCGCTGATCGGCGAGGGTGCCGGTGGTTTGCTCCAGATGCTCAAGGGTCTTGCTGATGCGCTCGACATTCTCCGAAGAAAACATCTGATTGGCGTTGTGCATCAGCGCGTTCACGCCGGCCATCAGGTCGGTGCTGTCATTGAGCAGTCGGGCGATAGGCGAGGGCGATGCAATGATCGTAGGTAAATCACCGTCCTTGCCCCTGAGCGTCGGGCTCTGTGGCGTGCCACCGCTGAGTTGGATGATCGAGGTCCCGGTAATCCCGGTCAGCGCCAGTTTGGCCTCGGTGTCTTCCTTGATGGGCGTATCACCGCCCAGGCGGATGCGCGCCAGCACCCGGCGCGGGTCTTTCGGGTCCAGGCGCAACGTCACCACGTCGCCGACCTTGATCCCGCTGTACTGCACGGCGCTGCCCTTGGACAAACCGCTGACCGCCTCGTTGAAGACGATTTCGTAGTCCTTGAACTCGGTGTCGATGCTGGATTTCGCCAGCCACAGGCCGAAGAGCAGGGCGCCTGCCACCACAATCACGGTGAACAGGCCGATCAATACATGATGGGCTCGGGTTTCCATGTCAGGCCTCGTTTAGCTGGTTAGCGGCGGTCAGCGCCGCGCGGCCGCGAGGGCCATGGAAGTATTCGTGAATCCATGCATCGTCTGTTTCCGAAACGACATCGATGGCATCGGCCACCAGCACTTTCTTCTGCGCCAGCACGGCGACCCGGTCGGTGATGGTGTAGAGGGTGTCGAGGTCGTGGGTCACCAGAAACACGCTCAAGCCCAGGGCATCGCGCAGGGTCAGGATCAATTGATCGAACGCCGCCGCACCAATGGGATCGAGGCCGGCGGTGGGTTCATCGAGAAACAGGATGTCCGGGTCCAGCGCCAACGCCCGGGCCAGCGCCGCACGCTTGATCATGCCGCCGGACAGCGAAGCAGGGTATTTGTCCGCCGCCGACAGCGGCAGCCCCGACAGGGCGAGCTTCACCGCCGCCAGATGCTCGGCGTCGTCGCGGCTCAGTCCAGCATGCTCGATCAGGGGCAAGGCCACGTTCTCGGTCACGGTCAGCGAAGAGAACAGGGCACCTTTCTGAAACAGCACGCCAAAGCGCCGTTCGACCAGCGAGCGCTCATGTTCGGCCAGCGTCGGCAGGTTCTTGCCAAAGACTTTTACCACGCCTTCACTGGGCTGACGCAAACCGACAATACTGCGCAGCAGCACCGACTTACCGCTACCGGAACCGCCCACCACGGCGAGGATCTCGCCCTTGTACAAGTCCAGGTCCAGGCTCTCGTGCACACTCTGGCTGCCGAAACGATTGCACAGCCCACGGACTTCGATCACCGCCTCGGTGGGCGCTCGGGGTATTCGACTCACCAGCCCATCTCCATGAAAAACAGTGCGGCCACGGCGTCGAGCACGATTACCACGAAAATCGACTGGACCACACTCGACGTGGTGTGGGCGCCGACAGATTCGGCGCTGCCGCTGACCTTGAAGCCCTCAAGGCAACCAATCGCGGCGATGAGAAACGCGAAGATCGGCGCTTTGACGATCCCCACCAGAAAATGCTGAACGCCGATATCGGTTTGCAACAGCGACAGGAACATCGCCGGTGAAATATCCAGCGACACCGCGCAGACCACGCCGCCACCGATAATCCCCGAAAGCATCGCCAGGAACGTCAACATCGGCAGCGCCACCAGCAGCGCCAGGACGCGCGGCACCACCAGCAGTTCCATGGGGTCCAGACCCAGGGTCCGGATGGCGTCGATTTCTTCGTTGGCCTTCATCGAGCCGATTTGCGCAGTGAATGCACTGGCTGTGCGCCCGGCCATCAGGATCGCGGTCAGCAACACACCGAATTCGCGCAGGAAGGAGAACGCCACCAGGTCCACGGTAAAAATACTCGCGCCGAAACTCGACAGCACCGTCGCCCCGAGAAATGCCACCACGGCACCCACCAGAAAGGTCAACAGGGCGACGATGGGCGCAGCATCCAGGCCGGTCTGTTCGATGTGCGCCACCATCGGCGTCAGGCGCCAGCGCTTGGGGCGAAACAGGCAGCGGGCCATGGTTTCCAGGATCAGGCCGACGAAGCCCAGCAGTTGCAGGGTGTCCTGCCAGACCGTTGCCACCGCGCGGCCGATGCGGGTCAGCAGTTGGATGCCGACGCTGGTTTGCGGCGCCTTGATCGGAACGCAGAAGTCGGTCAGCGAGCAATAGACGGTTTGCAACAGGGCGCGGTCGGCAGAGGACAGGGTGCAATCGGGATGCTCGGCCGACTTGCCAAGACGCTCGGACCCAAGCAACTCCACCAGTAACGATGCACCGGCGGTATCGAGCGCGCCGAGGCCGTTAAGGTCAATGTGGGTGCTATCGTCGTAGCGGCCGTGCAGTTGTTCGCTCAGGCGCTTGAGATCGGCGTAATGGGCGAGCGTCCAGTCACCCGTAATCTGCAGTTGAGCAGGGGTGTCAGAGGTGTCCAGTCGGGCATTGCCGGCCACTGTGTTGCTGGTCATAAGCTCCATGCTTTTTCGGCTGTTACGCAGGCCTACGTTAATAGCATGAACCGCCTTACTTTTCTTTGACCGATGTGCTGTCCGTGATCTCGAAACGCAGCACCCCGATCAGTTGGCCGTCCTCGGTCAGCACCCGAACCTGCCACTTGCCCGCGGGGTTACCGGGGAAGTTCTGCTTGTGGGTCCAGGCCCGGTAGCCTTCCTTGCGCCCGCCGCGAATATCCAGGGCGATGCGATCGACCTCTTTGCCGTTGAACTGCCAGACGTGATAAATCCGCTCGCCCAGACCGCGCGGGGCGTTGATCGCGGTGTAGGCGTACAGCCCGCCGCCGCGAATCTGCTCGACGCTGACTTCATCGAGGCTGTCGCCGGGGGTGCGGTCCTGCATTTGGGTGCTGATCGCCACATCGGTCATCCACAGCGTTGCCGGCGGCACCCACGATCGCAGCACCCAACCGACGCCGCCGATGCCCACGGTGATGCTCAGGATGGCCAACGCGTTGCGCACGGTTCTGATCGGGAAGATCGACGCCAGGCTCGGGAAAGACAGCACGACTGCGGTGCCCAGGGCCAGTTTGAAACTTTGGGAGGTGGTCAGGTGCAGGATGACGGGCAGGGCGGTCAGCAGTGCCGCGAACAACGTTAGCGTATGCAGCGCCAGGAACGCCCAGCGTCGGGGTGCCAGCCATTTGTAGTAGAGCGGGTCAATGATGGAAATCAGTGCGGCAATGCCCAGCATCCCGGTAAAGAATAACTGGCCGCTGTTCCAGGTGGTGGTGATAAAAAAGAAGGGCAGGACGAAGAACAGGCTTTCCTGGTGAATCATCTGCGTGGCGTAACGCAGCAACGGCCGGGGGATTTCGCGGTTGAAGATTCTGGCGAAGAGCTTGGTCAGGCTGTTTTCCAGCATCAGCCAGATCCAGCTGATCAGCATGATGATGGTGATCCACGTCGCCAGACCTTGCTGACGATCCACCAGCATGAAGCTGCCGACCCCGGAAATGAAACCGCCGAGCGCAATGACCCCTGGGTAGCGCTTCATCAAAATCAGGATGCGCTGTACGAAAAGGGTCAGGGTAGGCATTCGGCGGTTCGCAATAGTCGTGGGAAAAATCCTCGACAGAGTACCGCCCGGGGGACGGTGTGGCGAGGGTGGTCGACAGCACTGTGGCGAGGGAGCTTGCTCCCGCTGGGGTGCGAAGCGCCCCCCAAAAAAGACACCGCATAGCCTCAGCTAGAACGAATGCACCGGTTTCGCGACTGCTGCGCAGCCGAGCGGGACGATGCGGCGTTCCGACAAGCTCCCTCGCCACAAGGCATACTTATTTTCTGCGTTGCAAGCGCCAGCCCAGCAATCCGAGGACGATCAGCCCCATCACCCCGGCCATCGCCCACACCAGCTGGTCATCACTGATCAACGGTTTTTCGATCCGCAGATAGCCCGGTTGCAGCAGCAATTCACGCATGGCCTTGTTCGCCTCTGCCAGCGTCACCCCTCGCAGTTCCTTGGACGGGTCGGCGAAACGGCCGTCCTCGTAGCTCCCAAGGGCACTCCAATAATAATCGGCCAGTGCGCTGTTGCCTTGCACGGCCCAGGCCTGGCGGGCGATGGCGGCCTGCTTGAGACGGTTGAAGGTGTCGACATTCAGGCCGTCCTTGAGCAACCCGGCCTTCAACTCATCCAGCACCTGTTTGGCCTCGGGCACGTCATCGCGGTCGAGGTCCGCGTTCAGGCTCATGAAGCCCACTCCGCCAAACAGCTCACGCTCGGCCGAGGGGCCGTAGGACAAACCATGGGTCAGGCGCAATTGACGATAGAGCGCCCAGTCCAGATAGTCCTTGAGCAAGTCGAAGGTCTGATCGTGCTGATCCTCCTGCACCGGCTCCGGTACCAGCCAGTGCAATTTGGCAGCACCGCCGACAAAACCATGATTCAGCGTGCGCTCATGGGCGGCGCTGGTCTTGATATCTGGCAGGGGCGGGTGATCGGTCGGGTCGACCGCTTCAAGCGCCCCCCAGGACCGCTCCAGATAAGCCGGCAGCAAGCGGTCGAGGTCGCCGACCACGATCAGGGTCATGTTGTTGGGCGCGTACCAGGCCTTGCGCACCGTCTCCAGTTGTTCGCGGGTCAGGTAATCGACCTCGGCCCGCTCGGGGCATTTGAGGCCCAGTTCCACGGCCAGCTGATTACTCGCCGTATGGCCCAGGTCCTGGCGATCCAGCCAGCGCTGCAGGTGAGTGTAATGGCCACCGTCTTCGCGCTCGACCACTTGTTTGGCGGCATTGATCGAGTTGTCGTCGATTCGGGTCTGGGTCAGCAGCGCCAACAGCAGATCGAGGACCTTACGCTGGTTTTTCGCCGGGGCCTCGATGACGAATGTCGTGTCGGCATTGCTGGTGAAAGCGTTCCACTCACCGCCCAGGGCCTGCATGCGTTCCTCCAGGCCGCCTTCGCCAGTGGCATCGATGCCGGTGAACAGCAAGTGCTCAAGCAGGTGCGGCAGCTCTTTGTCGGCACAGCTGAAATCATCGATACCGACGCCGACCACCAGACGAATCGCCACATGCCCGCGCTCGGTGCCGGGCTTGAGCAGCAATTGCAGGCCGTTGGGCAGGGGATAGCCCTCGACCTGAAAACGATCCAGGGCAAATGAAGGGAATGAACCGAGCAACAGGCAGGCGAACAACAGGCAACGCATAGCTAGCTTCCAGGCAATCAATCGGAGATCCGTGTCGTCCTTCAGGCCGCTATCGCGGGCAAGCCCGCTCCCACTGGTGATCTGGGCCGAACACAATTTCGAGTACACCAATATCTACTGTGGGAGCGGGCTTGCCCGCGATAGCGATCTTGAGGCTGAATCAATGTTACTGACTGACCACTCTGCCAGACGTTCAAGGCGAATGCGTGATGTCTGCCAAATCATCGACAGCCAGTGCGCCGGTGTCCGAGGTTTCCAGCACCACATAAGCGCTGCTGCAGAACAGCGAGTTCAGACGCTTCATGTCCGCGATCAGCTCCAGGTGCAGCGAGCTGGTTTCGATACTCTGCACGATCTTACGCTGCAATCGACTGACGTGAGCATGGGCCAAACGGCGCTCCTGTGCGCGAAAGCGACGTTTCTCCCGCAGCAACTGGCGGGCACTTTCCTTATCGGCACTGAGGAATACCGACAACCCGAGGCGCAAGTTGGCTATCAATTGGTGGTGCAGCCCCGCCAATTCTTCCAGCCCGATCTCGGAAAAAGACCGGCGTTGCGAGGTTTTCTGCTGCTGGACCTTGCGCAACATGCGCTCGATCAGGTCGCTGGCGAGTTTGAGATTGATCGCCAGCTCGATAATTTCCGCCCAGCGCCGACTGTCCTGGTCGCTGAGATCTTCCCGGGGCATTTGCGCCAGATAGAGCTTGATGGCGCCGTAGAGCGCTTCCACATCATCGCTCAGGCGGCGCATTTCCTGGGTGACGGCGGTTTGCTTGCCACGCAGCACGTCGAGCATGGCTTCAAGCATGTTGTCGATCAGATCGCCGATGCGCAGGGTTTCGCGGGCGGCGTTGGCCAGCGCCAGGCTGGGGGTGACCAACGCCGTCGGGTCAAGATGCCGCGGTTTGGCGGTACCGTTGACTTGCGGACGCTCCGGCAACACCCACGCACAGAACCTGGCCATCGGCCCGACACTGGGCAGCAGGATCAGGCAGCGGGCGGTGTTGTAGAGCAGGTGAAAGCCGATGACCGTTTCCTGGGGACTGAAGTCCAGGCCATCCATCCAATGCGCCAGGGGATCGAGTACCGGAATGATCAGCAGCAGGCCGATCAACTTGTACAGCAGGCTACCCAACGCAACTTGGCGGCCAGCCGCGTTCTGCATGCTGGTGCTGAGAAAGGCGAGGATGCCGCTGCCAATGTTGGCGCCGATCACCAGGCCGATGGCCACTGGCAGACTGATCACCGCGGCACCGGCCAGGGTCGCCGTCAGCAGGACGGCAGCCAGGCTGGAATAGGAAATCATTGCGAACAGCGCGCCGACCAGGGCATCGAGCAGAATGTCGCCGGTCAGCGAGGCAAAGATCACTTTCACACCCTGGGCCTGGGTGATCGGCGCGGCGGATTCGACGATCAGTTGCAGTGCCAGAATGATCAGCCCCAGGCCGATACTGACGCGGCCCATTTGCCCCAGTCGGGTCTGTTTGCGGGACAGGAAGAAAATCACCCCGAGGAAAATCAGCAGCGGCGACAACCACGACAGGTCCAGGGTCAGCACTCGCGCCATCAGCGCGGTACCCACGTCGGCCCCGAGCATGGTCGCCAGGGCCGGGGTCAGCGCCATCAAGCCCTGACCGACAAAAGAGGTGACGAGCATGGCGGTGGCGTTGCTGCTCTGGACCATGGCTGTCACCACGATTCCCGAGATGAATGCCAACCAGCGCCTGGACATGTTCTGACCGATGACGTGGCGCAAGTTGGAACCGTAGACCCGCAAGATGCCGGTTCGGACGATGTGCGTGCCCCAGATCAACAAGGCCACGGCAGATAACAAATTGAGCAGGGTGAGCATGCAGGCCCCCTGTGGTGGTAGCGCCCCAATGGGGCAAGTTGACGGTGCCGCGCGTTTTTCTACGTTCTGTACTTAAGCTGTAGTTGGCTAACGGTCTGGGCGCCAGCATCGCATAGCTAAACAAGTGATTGAAACAAAACTGTCATAAAAACAGTTTGATGCAGAATGAAAAAGGGGCCCGAAGGCCCCTGTTCATGTAGGAGCGAGCTTGCTCGCGATGGACGTCAACGATTACGCGTATCGTCTGAATGAACGCGTCGCCCTTGAGGCCTTCGCGAGCGAGCTCGCTCCTACAGGTCCCTCGGGTTACTGCCCCGGAACATCCTTGCGCAGTTTCACCGGATCCTGCTGTTTACGCTTTTTCGCCATCGCGGTGCGCAGCTTGATGTTGATTGCCTCCACCGCCAGCGAGAACGCCATCGCGAAGTAGACATAGCCTTTTGGCAGATGCACATCCAGAGACTCGGCGATCAAAACGGTACCGACCAGCAGCAGGAACGACAGCGCCAGCATTTTCAGCGAAGGGTGCTTGTCGATGAACTCGCTGATGGTGCGCGAGGCGACCATCATCACCAGCACCGCAACGATGATCGCTGCCACCATGACCGGTACGTGGGAAACCATGCCCACCGCGGTGATCACGGAGTCCAGCGAGAACACGATGTCGATGATCGCGATCTGGATGATGGTGTAGAGGAAGTTGCCGCCCTTGCCCGAAGGCTCGTCGCCGCTTTCGTCCTCGCCTTCCAGCGCGTGGTACATCTCTTGTGAGCTCTTCCACAGCAGGAACAGGCCACCGAAGAACAGGATCAGGTCACGCCCGGAGATGGCCTGGCCGAACACTTCAAACAGGTCGGCGGTGAGGCGCATGACCCAGGTGATCGACAGCAGCAACAGAATCCGCGTGACCATGGCCAGGGCCAGGCCGAAGATCCGGGTGCGCTGCTGCATGTGTTTGGGCATGCGGCTGACCAGGATCGAAATCATGATGATGTTATCGATACCCAGGACGATTTCCAGGGCGGTCAGGGTAAAGAAGGCAACCCAGATTTCAGGGTTGGTCAGCCATTCCATGTGTATTCCTTTGAGCGAGTGTTAAACCAGGCCGGGCCCGGACTTCAAACCACGAAGCCGGACCCGTCATGGTGAGTCTTGGGCTTATAGAGTGCTGAACAGCGGAAAAATCCCCATCAGCAATGCGGCGACCAGTATGCACAGGCAAACCAGCACTGCCCACTTCAAGGTGAACCGCTGATGATCACCGAAATCGATCCCGGCCAGCGCCACCAACAGGTAAGTCGATGGTACCAGCGGGCTCAACAAGTGGACGGGCTGACCGACGATCGAGGCACGTGCCATTTCCACCGCGGTTATACCGTAGTGACTGGCGGCCTCGGTCAGCACCGGTAACACACCGTAATAAAATGCATCGTTGGACATGAAGAACGTGAACGGCATGCTCACCAGCGCGGTGATGACCGCCAGGTACGGGCCGAGAAAGTCCGGGATAACCGCCAGCAGGCTTTTCGACATCGCATCGACCATGCCGGTGCCCGAGAGGATACCGGTGAAGATGCCCGCGGCAAAGATCAGCCCGACCACGGCCAGCACGCTACCGGCGTGGGCCGAGATGCGGTCCTTCTGCTGTTGCAGGCACGGGTAATTGACGATCATCGCGATACTGAAGGCCACCATGAACAACACGGGCAGCGGCAACAGGCCGGCGATCAGGGTGCACATCAGGCCCAGCGTCAGGGCGCCGTTGAACCAGATCAGCTTCGGACGCCGGGCATCCGGGAATTGGGAAACAGTGATTTCGCTGTGGTCGATTTCATCGCCCACCAGGTGCAATTCACCCAGACGGGCACGTTCACGCTTACCGTAGAAGTAGGCAATCGCCAGGATCGCTACGACGCCGGCCAGCATCGCGGGCACCATCGGCACAAAGATGTCGGACGGATCGACATGCAGCGCACTGGCCGCACGCGCGGTCGGGCCGCCCCATGGCGTCATGTTCATCACACCACCGGCGAGGATGATCAGACCGGCCATGATCCGCGGGCTCATGCCGATGCGGCTGTAGAGCGGCAGCATGGCGGCCACGCAGATCATGTAAGTGGTCGCGCCGTCACCATCGAGGGAAACCACGAGCGCCAGCACGGCGGTGCCGACCGACACTTTCAGCGGGTCGCCCTTGACCAGCTTGAGGATCTTGCGCACGGCCGGGTCGAACAGGCCGGAGTCGATCATCAGGGCAAAGTAGAGAATGGCGAACATCAGCATTACGCCGGTCGGCGCCAGCTTGGTAATGCCGTCGAGCATCATCGGGCCGATCTTCGGCGCGAACCCACCGAACAGGGCAAACAGGATCGGGATGATGATCAACGCGATCAGCGCAGACAGGCGCTTGGTCATGATCAGGAACATGAACGTGATGACCATGGCAAAGCCAAGGAAAGTCAGCATGGGAGTACTCCAGGCATAGCGCGGCTAGGGAATGGGCGAACCGGTTGGGGTCAGCGCAGAACGGGAAGCACGAGACGTACGGGTGGAGTGGCGGCGAAGCGGCGAGTAGCAGAAGACATCAGGATCACCATTGTTGTTGTTAAATGGGCTGTGCGAGCGATAAAACACTGGCATTGGCCAACCGGTCTGTTGCCGGTAGTGGGGCGATCCTAATCGCGCAAGCTTTCACCCAGCTTTCGCCGGAGAAAGGTCTGACGAGAGGTTCAGCCAGCTCTGTCGGTGATGAACAGAATCGTAAGACCCTTCCGTAAATTCTGAAGGGTCCATGCTCCCCGCTGTATGGAAGGGATTCGCAATGCTAGGCTTGCGCCCACTGCAAAGTTTGAGAGGAGCTCCCACCAATGCTCACCAGCGTTGATTTAGATAATTTCGGCCCATTACAGAAAATTCGCTGGAGCAAGCTCTCAAACCTGAATCTGATCATCGGAGCAAACAGCAGTGGCAAAACTTTTTTGCTTAAGGCGCTGTACTGCACGATGCGAACGATTGAAGAATACCAGCGCGGAAATGACCAGCGATCTGCAGCCGACATTCTGACCGACAAACTTTACTGGACCTTCCAGACAGAAAAAGTTGGCGACCTGGTAACCAAAGGTGCGGATGGTCCACTGTCTTGCAAGGTCAAAGTAGATTCGCGCGAGTTTCGATACGGTTTTGGTAAAGACACGACAAAAAATATCGCCTCCCTGGAAAATCACGTCCCACCCCGAAGCAGCAATTCGATTTTCCTCCCTCCAAAGGAGGTGCTTTCGCTACAGCACATCATTTTGAAAAGTCGTGACGTCGATAAAGACTTCGGTTTCGATGACACTTACTACGACTTGGCTAAAGCCCTGCGTCTCTTGCCTACAAAAGGGAAAAATCACGCTCATTTCGCAAAGGCTCGGGAGAGTTTGGAAGAGATGTTCGGTGGTAAGGTGGAGTTCGATAGCAGCGCGAATCGCTGGCAATTCAAGAGGGGCAATCAAAAGTTCCAGATTGGCTCGACAGCCGAAGGTATCAAGAAAATCGCAATTCTCGACACCTTGCTGGGCAATCGATATCTGACAAAAGATTCTATGGTGTTCATTGATGAGCCAGAGTCGGCACTGCATCCGAAGGCCATTACTGAGCTGATTGATATCATCGTTTCGTTAGCAGGTAGCGGCATTCAATTTTTTATTGCCAGCCACTCGTATTTCGTAATTAAGGCTCTGTATCTGGCCGCCCAAAAACAAAATGTATCAATACCCGTCCTGTCTTGGATCACAGAAAACGATGGAGTAGGTGGCCAGTGGGTAAACGATGATTTGCTGAAAGGAATGCCAGACAACCCCATCGTCGATGAGTCTATCCGCCTCTATGAAGAGGAAGTGGAGTTAGCTCTGGGGTGACGATTTCAATCGAAGAGTCAGGAATGAGTTTTGGGCCATTTGCCGAAAACCTACTTTTTCCAATCGAAGACAGTTCGCTTTCTAAAAGCTTGGGAGAAGGAATCAAGGTCACAGAGTTTGTTTTACTGCGCAATCTCCCGGACAAACCTCAGGAACTCTGGTTTATAGAGGCCAAATCAAGCGCTCCCCGGCAGACTGCGAACTTCGTGGAAGAAATCAGACAGAAATTCACAAACTCCGTGCAACTGACACTGGCTGCTTGCATCAGGCGTCACCCGCAAAGCGAAGAACACCTTCCAGAAGGGTTCTTGAACCTAGACCTGGAGCACTGTGCAATAAAATGCATCTTGGTGATCAACAATTTCCCGAAAGAATGGATGGTCGACCTGCGTGACGCGTTGAATAAGGCGATGAGCTCGGTGGCGAAAACCCTTGGGTTCACACCCGGCTCAATAATCGTTATTAACGATGAGATGGCACGCGCGCGGAATCTGATCCGCTAGCGAGGTACAGACGATGACTTCAACCCACAGCGGTGGCTGCCACTGCGGACATCTTCGCTATCAATTCAGTGGTCCGCTGCACGATATCGCCCACTGTCACTGCTCGATTTGTCGGCGAGTCAGCGGCGGGATTGTGACCACTTGGATTACCGTGTCTGCATCAGCCTTTGAATGGGTGAAAGGAACACCCACGCGGTACGATTCTTCTTCAACCTGCGTCCGATATTTCTGCGCGAATTGCGGGGCGCAGCTGGCGCTGGTGACTCACCTCAGTCCGGACAGCATCGACGTGACCATCGCCACGCTCGACCACCCCGAACAGGCCCCGGCCGAGCGCCACATCTGGACCGACAGCCGTCTGCCATGGCTGCATCTGGACGAGCACTTGCCCTCTGAGCCAGAAGAAACACTCTGATCAAAAAATAGACAGGTCCAGCGGACGGATCGCGCCCATCCAGATCGCATGCTCCGTATGGTCGAGCAGATCGTTACCGGTGTCCGGGTGCAGAAACACCACCAAACCTTTGCGGTTGAGCGCCAACCACGGTAGCACGTCGCCAAGGTGCTGCGGCTCGAAAGCCAACTGGCAACTCCAGTCCGGGTGCGGCCCCACCGGTCGTTCATGCACCCGTCCCATCTTCACTGCAAATAACCGGGCCGCTTGCTCACACAAGGCTCGGGCCTGATTGATGCTATTGGCGTCGAAATACACATGGGCGTGATAACCCTTGATCTGTTGCATCTGGAATCCCTCTAAAACCGGTCGAACCCTCACCGCTCCCCACAGGTCACACGCCATATAAGTCGCAAACAAGGAATCTCAGCCATGAAAAATGCCGAAACCCCCGTAGTGAAAGTGGTGCTTTATGGTGCCATGAGTAGCCTGGGCAGTGCGCTGATGGCTGAAATGCTGCGGCGCCAGCATGAAGTGATCGCCATTCTCGATGACCTGACAGCGCTCGCGCCGCGTCCGGGTTTGCGCGCCAAGACCGGCGATTTGTTCGATGCCGAACGCGTGAAGCAAAGCGTGGCCGGGAGTTCAGCGGTCATATGCCTGTTGGATGCACCCGGTCTGCCGTTCAATAGTGAGCATGTGGAAAAAACCATCGTACCGGGACCGGTCGAACAAGTGCTGGCCGTGGATGCACTGATCGACGGTATGCAGGCTGCAGGCATTGCCCGGCTGTTTCTGGTTGGCGATTTCGAGATGCTGGATGATCCGGAGATAGAGGACCAACTGGAACACCACGCCGCCGAAGAAATCCGCGAGGCTTTGCAAAGCAGTTCCTTGCGCTGGACGCTGGTGAATGCGCCGCGCGGGGTACCGGGGTTGACCATTGAACATTTCAGCCACGTCAGCAGCAGTCTGGAACCGGGTCTGGCCGAACCGTTGGCCCGGTTGAACCGTGTAGCGGTCGGGATCGCCGATGAATTGCACTTGAATTTGCACATTGGTGAGCATGTGAATTTCGTTGCGACTTCAGAACCATAAAAGATCGCAGCCTGCGGCAGCTCCTACCTTGAAATACGTTCCCCCCTGTAGGAGCCGGCTTGCTGGCGAAGGCCTCTTCATGGGCGCTGCAAGGCTCTAGGCCGCCTTCGCTGGCAAGCCAGTTCCTACAGGGATTGGCGTTTTCCACAATCCAGCGGAACCCGAATCTGATGGTGTAGGAGCCGCAGGCTGCAATCTTTTCGCTTTCACACCGCAATCGATGGTAGTGGCAGTCCATTCAGCGATTGCGCACTGCTGGCCTGCTCGGCCATCAACCAGTCCACGAATTGTTGAATCAACGGCCCACGCCGTTTGCGCTGTGGCAGGACTACGTAATAACCCAACCTGGAAATCACCGTTTCAGCAATCGGCCGGCACAACAGATCTTGCGCCAGCAAGTTATCCACAAGGTGCCGCCACCCGATCGCCACGCCCTGTCCGCCAATCGCCGCTTGAATCAACAAGGTGTAATTGTCGAAGCGCAATTGCCCCGGTGCTGGCGCCGACGAGATCCCCAGTTCGCGAAATACGCCGCTCCAGTCGAACCAGTTGCTGCTGTTTTCGCCGCGCAGGTGCAGCAGTGGAAATTCCAGCAATGTCTGAACCGGCAAGGGCAGGGGGCGATCCTTCAATAGCAGCGGACTGCACACGGGGAATACTTCCTCGCTGAACAGCCAATGGCTTTCACCTTGTTTGAACCGGCCATCACCGAACAACACCGCCACATCGATATCGGTGCGCAGCATATTGAGGCTGCGTTCGCTGGTGACCAGGCTGACATCGACCTGAGGGTTGGCGGCGTGAAACCGATGCAGCCGCGGCATCAGCCAATAGGCGGCAAAGGCAAAATCGGTGGCGACCTGCAACACCTCGTGCTGATTCTGTGCGCTGATCGCGCTCAATCCAGCGTCTATATTCTGCAAACCTGCCTGAACCTGCTGAAAAAGTATCGACCCGGCCTCGGTCAATTCGATGCCGCGATAGATTCGATCAAACAGCCGCGTCCCGAGCTGTTCTTCCAACCGTTTAATCTGTTGGCTGATGGCCGGTTGCGTCGTACCGAGCTCAACCGCCGCGGCAGTAAAGCTATGCTGACGGGCTGCGGCTTCAAAGGCGCGCAGCAGATCCAGAGACAAATCACCAAGGGCGTCATACATAAGCTGTGCTTATCCTAGTCATTGCCACGCATGGGCTTTACCGCAAAATGCATGGACTCCATGCTCGTTCGCAGCACTCTCGCATAAATATTCACTATGGAATGCCGCGATCACATGAAGCGCAAGAATATTCTTTTTATCATGGCCGATCAGATGGCCGCGCCAATGTTGCCGTTCTACGGCCCTTCGCCCATCAAATTGCCCAATCTCAGCCGCCTCGCCGCCGAAGGCGTGGTGTTCGATGCCGCGTATTGCAATAGCCCGCTGTGCGCGCCGTCGCGGTTTACCCTGGTCAGCGGTCAGTTGCCGAGCAAGATCGGCGCCTATGACAACGCGGCCGATTTTCCCGCCGATGTACCGACTTATGCCCACTATTTGCGTCGCCTCGGTTACCGCACGGCCTTGTCCGGCAAGATGCATTTCTGCGGCCCCGATCAGTTGCACGGTTATGAAGAACGCCTGACCAGCGATATTTATCCCGCCGACTATGGCTGGTCGGTGAACTGGGATGAACCGGACGTGCGCCCGACCTGGTACCACAACATGGCGTCGGTGCTGCAAGCCGGGCCGTGCGTGCGCACCAATCAGCTGGATTTTGACGAAGAGGTGGTGTTCAAGGCCCAGCAGTACCTGTTCGACCATATCCGCGAGGATGGCGATCAGCCATTTTGCCTCACCGTTTCCATGACTCATCCGCACGATCCGTACACCATACCCAAGCCGTTTTGGGATATGTACAACGATGCGGACATCCCATTGCCTGAAACGCCCGCGCAGACGGAACTTGATCCGCATTCCCAGCGTTTGCTCAAGGTTTACGACCTGTGGGACAAACCACTGCCTGTGGATAAAATCCGCGATGCGCGCCGCGCATACTTCGGTGCTTGCAGCTATATCGACAGTAACGTCGGCAAACTCCTGCAAACTCTCGAGGATACCGGCCTGATCGATGACACCATCATTGTGTTCTCCGGCGACCACGGCGACATGCTTGGCGAGCGTGGGCTCTGGTACAAGATGCACTGGTTTGAAATGGCTGCGCGGGTACCTTTGTTGATCAGCGCACCGGGGCAGTTCGGTGCCGGGCGGGTCAGCGCAGCGGTATCCACCGCCGACCTGCTGCCGACTTTCGTGGAATTGGCTGGCGGCTCACTGGAGCCAGGCTTGCCGCTGGACGGTCGCTCGCTGGTTTCGCACCTGCAAGGGCAGGGCGGTCACGACGAAGTCTTTGGCGAATACATGGCTGAGGGCACCATCAGCCCGCTGATGATGATTCGTCGCGGCGCTTATAAATTCATCTACAGCGAAGACGACCCTTGCCTACTCTTCGACGTACACAATGACCCGCGCGAACAGGAGGAGCTCAGCGGGTCACCACACTATCTGCAGCTGTTCGAGGAATTTCTCGCCGAAGCGCGGGCCAAATGGAACATCCCGGCGATCCACCAACAGGTGCTCGCGAGCCAGCGACGTCGGCGTTTTGTCGCCGAAGCGCTGACCATCGGCAAGCTGAAGAGTTGGGATCACCAGCCACTGGTGGACGCCAGTCAGCAATACATGCGCAACCATATCGACCTTGATGATCTGGAGCGCAAAGCCCGTTATCCACAACCCTGCCAAAACCAATAATGTTAAGGGGAAGTCCATGCAAAGGTTATCCACAGTACTGACGGTCGGGCTACTGGCGCTGGGCAGCGCATCGGCGTTCGCCGAGCAAAGCTGCGACACCGTGAAGATGGCGGACCCCGGCTGGAGCGACATTGCCGCGACCAACGCCATCACCGGTTTTCTGCTGGACGGCATGGGCTACAAGGCCAAGATCGACACCCTGGCGGTGCCGATCATTTTTGGCGGGCTCAAGGATGGTCAGGTGGACGTGTTTTTGGGTAACTGGATGCCCGCACAGCAGGGCTTCTACGATAAGTTCGTGGCCACCGGCGATGTCACTCAACTGGCGAAGAACCTCGAAGGCACCGAATTCACCCTCGCCGTTCCCGATTACGTCTGGGACGCGGGTGTGCATGACTTTGCCGACTTGAACAAATACGCCGACAAGTTCGACAAGAAGATCTATGGCATCGGCTCGGGCGCTCCGGCCAACATCTCCTTGCAGGAAATGATCAAGAAGAATGACTTCGACATGGGCCAGTGGAAGCTGGTCGAGTCCAGCGAGCAGGCGATGTTGGCTGAAGTGTCCCGGGCGGTGAAGAAGCAGAAGTTCGTGACCTTTCTCGGCTGGACCCCGCACCCGATGAACGTGCAGCTGAACATGCATTACCTGAAGGGCGGTGAGAAATATTTCGGCGATACCGGCAGCGTCCATACTTTGACCCGCAAAGGTTATGCACAGGCCTGCCCGAACGTTGGCAAATTGCTCACCAACCTGAGTTTCACCCAGGAGATGGAGAACAGCATCATGGCTGAGGTGGTGAACAAGAAAATCAGCAATGCCCAGGCGGCCAAGGCCTGGATCAAGGCCAATCCGGCGGTGCTGGATAAATGGCTGGACGGGGTGAAGACCGTGGATGGAAAGGATGCGTTGCCGGCCGTGAAGGCCAAGCTGTAAGGTTCGGCGACGCTATCGCGGGCAAGCCCGCTCCCACAGGTTTTCGGTGAACCTTGTGGGAGCGAGCCTGCTCGCGAATCGATTTTTGCCCTTGCGCCATGGCAACTGAAACACCACCCTGACGCTTATTGCAGTCATCCACCGAGAGGACCCATGGCCTTCCCCAGCCGCCATTCACTCTTCCCCTTCCTTTCCTGGCTGCCGCGGCAGACCCGCGCCAGCGTCGGCCGTGACCTGATCGTCGGCCTCAGCGGTGCCATTCTCGCCTTGCCGCAATCCATCGCCTACGCCCTGATTGCCGGCCTCCCACCGGAGTATGGCTTGTACGCCGCGATCATCCCGGTGCTGATCGCCTGTCTGTGGGGTTCGTCCTGGCACCTGATCTGTGGCCCTACGGCGGCCATCTCCATCGTCCTGTACGCCAGCGTCAGTCCTCTGGCCGTTCCCGCGTCAGAGGACTACGTCACCCTGATCCTGTTGCTGACGCTGCTCGCCGGCATTTTCCAGTGGCTGCTGGGATTGCTGCGTTTTGGCGCCTTGGTGAATTTCGTCTCGCACTCGGTAGTGCTGGGTTTCACCCTCGGCGCGGCGGTGGTGATCGCCATCGGCCAACTGCCGAACCTGCTGGGACTGGACGTGTCCAACCAGGCGACGGCGCTGGACAGCTTTTTAATGGTGTTCAAACACCTCGGCGAAGTAGATCGGCCTTCTCTCGTACTGGGCTTGGCCACAGTCGTCGTGGGGGTAATCCTGAAATGGCTGTTGCCCCGCTGGCCCACACTGTTGATCACCCTGGTCCTGAGTGGACTGCTGGTATGGCTTTGGCCCTCGATGTTCGTTCATGTGAAGCTGGTCAGCGCATTCGTCGGGCGACTGCCCCCCTTCAGCCCGTTGCCACTGGACCTGGACCTGATCCTGCGTCTGCTGCCCAGCGCCGTAGCGGTCGGGATGCTCGGGCTGGTGACGAGCCTGTCGATTGCCCGTTCCTTGTCGGCCCGCTCGCAGCAACTGCTCGACGCCAATCAGGAAGTCCGCGCCCAGGGTTTATCGAACATGGTGGGTGCGTTCTTTTCCGGCTCGCTGTCAGCCGGTTCCTTCACCCGCTCGGGCCTGAGCTACGAAGCCGGCGCCTGCTCGCCGCTGGCCGGGGTTTTTTCGGCGTTGTGGGTGGCGCTGTTTGCCCTCTTCGGCGCGAGCCTGATTGCGCACATCCCCATCCCGGCCATGGCCGGCAGCATTCTGTTGATCGCCTGGGGCCTGGTGGACCATCGCGGGATCCGTGCGCTGTGGCGAGTCAGCCGCGCCGAGTTTCTGGTCATGACCCTGACCTGTATCGCCACGCTGCTGCTGGAACTGCAGACGGCGATCTACGCCGGCGTGTTGGCTTCGCTGTTCTTCTACCTCAAACGCACTTCGCAACCGCGGGTGCAGCATTGGCGCGACGGGGATGAAGACATTCTGCGAGTCGGCGGGTCGATCTTTTTCGGCGCCAGTCATTATCTGCAAGTGCGCCTGCAACGGATGCACGGCGCACGCGTGGTGATCGAGGCGCAGCAGATCAACTTCATCGACTATTCAGGCGTGGAAATGCTGCACCAGGAAGCGCGGCGGCTGTTGCAACAGGATCGCAGCCTGACCCTGCGCGGGGCGAGACCACCGGTGGTGGAGGAGTTGAGAAAGCTGGAAGGCGCGGAAAAATGCCCGATCCGGTTTGAAGACTGAAGCACCGCCCCCCCTGTGGGAGCGAGCTTGCTCGCGATGGTCGTTAACGAAAACGCGTGTTTACTGGCTAACGCGTCGCTCTTGAATCCATCGTCGGAGCGCCGCCCGGAGCAAGCTCGCTCCTACAGAGGTTTACGCGGCGAGTTGGCGGCGCAGCTCGGCCAGCACTGGCGCCGTATCCGGACGCACCCCACGCCACAGAAAGAAGGCTTCCGCCGCCTGTTCGGCAAGCATCCCCAAGCCATCCATCGCCACCGCCGCGCCATGTTCACTGGCCCAACGGCAAAACGAAGTCGGATCCTTGCCATACATCATGTCATAGCAAACCGTCTTGCCCGGCTCGATCAAACTGCTGGCAATCGGTGGTACATCGCCTGACAGACTCGCCGACGTCGCGTTGATAATCAGGTCCACCGGCTCTTGCAACCAATCGAAACCACTGGCCGACACCGGCCCCAGGTCAGCGAACAATTGCGCCAGCAACTCGGCTTTTTCCACCGTGCGGTTGGCGATGATCACCGACGCGGGCTGTTCGGCCAGCAACGGCTCCAGCGCACCACGCACCGCGCCACCCGCACCCAGCAGCAGGATGCGTTTGCCCTTGAGGCTGAACCCGGCATTGACCGTCAGGTCCCGCACCAGTCCGGCGCCATCGGTGTTGTCACCCAACAGACTGCCATCGGCCAGTTTGCTCAGGGTGTTCACCGCCCCGGCCCGTTGCGCCCGCTCCGTCAGACTGTCCGCCAGGCGATAGGCGTCTTCCTTGAACGGCACCGTCACATTCGCCCCGCGACCTTCTCGGAAAAACGCCCGGGCGCAGCCGCAAAAGTCGTCGAGTGGTGCCAGCAAGGTGCTGTAGTCGAGTTTTTGCGCGGTTTGCCCGGCAAACAGGCGGTGGATCAGCGGCGACTTGCTGTGGCCAATCGGGTTACCGAATACGACATAACGATCCATCAACACACCTCACCTGTAGGAGCTGCCGCAGGCGGCGATCTTGGCGCCATCCCCGGCGAAACAGTACTCAACCCTTGGCCAACCAATCACGGTCTTGCAGGAAGTATTCAGTCAGCCGCGCTTCTTCGCTGCCCGGCTCGGCTTTCCAGTCGTAAGCCCAGCGAACCTGCGGCGGCAGGGACATCAGGATCGACTCGGTGCGCCCGCCCGATTGCAGGCCGAAGAGCGTACCGCGGTCGTAGACCAGGTTGAATTCAACGTAACGGCCACGCCGGAACTCCTGGAATTCGCGCTGTTTCGCGGTGAACGCTGCGTTTTTGCGGCGCTGTACGATCGGCAGGTACGCATCGATGAATGCATCACCAATGGCGCGCATGAAGGCGAAGCTGGTGTCGAAGTCCCACTCGTTCAGGTCATCGAAGAACAGACCACCGATGCCCCGTGGCTCGTGGCGATGCTTGATATGGAAGTAGCTGTCACACCAGGCCTTGTAGCGCAAATAGACGTCTGGACCGAACGGCGCGCAGGCCTGCTCGGCGACGCGGTGCCAGTGCACGCAGTCGTCTTCATTGCCGTAATAAGGCGTCAGGTCGAAACCGCCACCGAACCACCAGACCGGTTCTTCACCTTCTTTTTCAGCGATGAAAAAGCGCACGTTGGCGTGGGAAGTCGGCACATGCGGGTTGTGCGGGTGAATCACCAGCGACACGCCCAGGGCTTCGAAGCCACGGCCTGCCAGTTCTGGTCGATGGGCACTGGCGGACGGTGGCAGACCACTTCCGAAGACGTGGGAAAAGTTGACGCCGCCTTTTTCGATGACCGTGCCGTTTTCGATGACCCGGGTGCGACCGCCACCGCCGGCTGGCCGGGCCCAGGCATCTTCGACGAAATGCGCACCGCCGTCTTCAGCTTCCAGAGCAGCGCAAATGCGGTCTTGCAGGTCGAGCAGGTAGGCTTTTACGGCCTCGGTGCGGGTCGTCATGTCATCACCTTGAATCGGGCAAAACTACGCGGCGCTCCATCGGAGCGGGGGGCCGGCGCAAATGGGCGCGTAGCATAACATCGCAGGTGTCCCCTTCGCAGTTGACGAAGATCAAGCTTGGGCGTTGGATAGGGCGCTTGACGCAACAACTCTAGAAGCCAAGACCCAAGGAGAGTTCTGATGGCAAAGCGTATCCAGTTCCGCGCCCATGGCGGCCCCGAAGTGCTCGAGTATGTCGATTACCAACCTGCAGAGCCCGGCCCGCAGCAGGTTCGCGTGAGCAACAAGGCCATCGGCCTGAACTTCATCGACACTTATTATCGCAGCGGTCTTTATCCGCCGCCGTCCTTGCCATCGGGCCTGGGCTCCGAAGGCGCGGGGGTGGTCGAGGCGGTGGGCAGTGAAGTCACCCGGTTCAAGGTCGGTGATCGCGTGGCTTATGGCAGCGGCCCGTTAGGTGCCTACAGCGACGTCCATGTATTGCCACAAGCCAATCTGGTGCACTTGCCAGACGCGATCAGCTTTGAACAGGCCGCAGGCGTGATGCTCAAGGGCCTGACCGTGCAGTACCTGCTGCGCCAGACCTACGAACTCAAGGGCGGCGAAACCATTTTGTTCCACGCGGCCGCCGGCGGTGTCGGCTCCCTGGCGTGCCAATGGGCCAAGGCCTTGGGCGTGAAGTTGATCGGCACGGTGAGTTCACCGCAGAAAGCCGCGCTGGCCAAGGCCAACGGCGCCTGGGCCACCATCGACTACAGCCATGAAAACGTCGCACAACGCGTGCTGGAATTGACTGACGGCAAAAAAGTCCCGGTGGTGTACGACGGCGTCGGCAAGGACACCTGGCTGACTTCGCTCGACAGCGTGGCGCCTCGGGGTCTGGTAGTGAGCTTCGGTAACGCGTCAGGCGCGGTGGACGGGGTGAATCTGGGGATTTTGTCGGCGAAGGGCTCGCTGTACGTGACCCGGCCGACCCTGGCGACCTACGCCAACACTGCGGAAAATCTGCAGCGTATGGCCGATGAGCTGTTTGAGATGATCATCAGCGGCAAGCTGAAGGTGGATATCAGCCAGAAGTATCCATTGGCTGAAGCGGCGAAAGCTCAGACCGAGTTGTCGGCGCGGCGTACCACTGGCTCGACTGTTCTGTTGCCTTGAGAACGCCATCGCGGGCAAGCCCGCTCCCACAGTACTTCAGTCGTTCACATAATTTGTATACGACTCGGACCTGTAGGAGCTGGCTTGCCAGCGAAGAACGATGACGCGGTATTAATCCGGGCGCAAAACCTTGCCGGTCGCCAGATCGCGAATCACACTCGGGTTCTTGCGCCCGCCAAGATTCCCACCCAGCACCAGATCAACCTGTCCCCGGAAATACTGCTCGACACGAATCCGTGTCCGCGCCGCCGGCCGGCCCTGAGGGTTGGCCGAAGTCGACACCAGCGGCCCCACCAACGCGCACAAATCCCGCACCTGCGGGTGATCGCTGACCCGCAGCGCCACAGTTTCGTGCACGCCAGTGATCCACTGCGGCAACTGATTCTGGTGCGGCACCAGCCAGGTGTTCGGCCCCGGCCAGGTGCTGGCCATGCGGTCCATCCATAGTTCCGGGAAGTCTTCGAACAGGAAGTCGAACTGACGAATGTTGTCTGCGACCAGAATCAGGCCCTTTTCCACAGACCGGCCCTTGATCGCCAATAGACGATACACCGCCTCTTCGTCCCACGGATCGCAACCCAGCCCCCAGACCGCTTCGGTTGGGTAGGCAATCACTGCCCCTGCGCGAACGGCTTGTGCGGCTTGTTGCACACGCCAACTGTTGACCATGAAAAACTCTCCGGAATAAAGCTCTGCGCAGTTTACCGATCTTCCTTATAAAACCTAGCTCCCCCGCGCAAACCAGCGCCCGCTTTCGCACACCGCACGGCTATCCATTTCCAGTTCCGTCAGCGCTACCAGCACCTTCGGCAAGGCCCAGCCACTGGCCTCTGCCAGCGCCTCACTGGTATGGGGCGCCGCATGGAGCAGCACAAGCAGTGGATGGATGGCAGCAGTCGACGGCGACTCGGTGGACAACGGCAACCGCTGCCAGCCACGCAAGGCTTCGAGGATATGCTCGATGGTTTCCACCAGCACCGCTCCGTCGCGGATCAGCTGATGACAACCTTTTGCACCAGGGTGGTGGATCGACCCCGGGATCGCATAAACCTCTCGACCTTGTTCCGCCGCCAGTCTCGCAGTGATCAACGACCCGCTGGCGACACTCGCCTCGACCACCAGTACCCCGAGGGATAAACCGCTGATGATCCGATTGCGCCGCGGGAAGTTGCTGGCGGTAGGGCCGGCGTCCAGCGGAAACTCGGAAACCACCGCGCTGCCCGATGCAATCATGGCTTGCGCCAGCCCTCGATTGCGCTGTGGATAAAACTTTTCAAGTCCCGTGCCAAGTACCCCGACCGTTCGCCCGCCCACATCCATTGCCGCCTGATGCGCAGCGGCATCGATGCCCAGCGCCAGACCACTGGTGATGACAAACCCGGCGCTCGCCAGGCTACGGGAAAACGCGGCGGCGGTGTCCATGCCCGGTCGGGAAGCACGACGGCTGCCAACCATCGCCAGCTGCGGTTTTTCCAGAATACCCGGATCGCCCGCCACAAATAACAACGGCGGCGCATCGCTGATTTCAGCGAGCAACGCCGGGTAGTCGGGCTGGTCCCACATCAGTAAATGCTGGCCCGGACGCTCTAGCCAGGCCAATGCCTGACTGGCGCCGTCACGGATTTCACTGGCGCGCCGGGCCTCAGAGCAAGCAAGGGGCAGGCCCAGCGCACGCCAGGCACTCGCCGGCGCGCTGATGGCTTTGGACGCGGAACCGAACGCCTCAAGCAATTTCTTGAAGCGCGCAGGACCGAGTTCAGGCAAGCGGTGCAGACGTAATCGAGCTTCCAGTTCCGCAGGGGAAACCGGTGAAACACCAGGTAGCGACATGGATCATCCTTGATCGTTATAAGCCCCGTTCAAAAAGGGAACAAGCTGTGGATAACTCTGTTGGTAACTTGTGGAGCCTGCTTACGGATTTCGCACTTTGTCCATCACCGCCAGCGAGCGCGTAGCATTGAGCACCAGCCCATAGCTGAGCTTGTCGTAAGTGCGGAACACCATCAGCAAACCCGCACGTTCATCAGGAATCTTCACCGGTTGACCGGTGATCCGGTCCCGTACCGTTTCGCCGGTTTTCATCACCACCAGCACGTTACCCTCGGCGAGGCCATCGCGTTGGCCCTTGTTGAGCGTGACCACATCCAGTGCGCCGATCTGGGTAACCCCGCGCGGCACGTCGATGATCAAGCCGTTGATGTCGGTTTTTGGCGAACCAGGCATGAAGGTCGAGTTGATGGATCGCTCCTCGCTGCTGAACAAGCGATCGCCGAGCCGCACTTCCTGCGTAGTGCGTTGCAGCGCCAGGGTAGCGACGTCGCCTTCAGTGGCCACAATCTCGCCACCGCCGATATCGTCGGCATTGATCCCGAGGAACTCCTTGCTCTCGGGGTCGGTATACACCTTGCCCTGACGGAAGATGCCGTAGACCGGCTGATCCGGGTCGAAGTGGCCGCGGGCGAAGATGCGATCGCCAGTGCCACTGAGCACCCGCTCGGCATCGCCTGCGACGATATACGGCGCCTTGTCGAAGTCCTCGACCTTGTCGACGATGCGGTTGCTCAGCAGAAAGCTGTTGATCGCTTGCAGTGGAATGCTCGGGATCGCGTCGGCCACCGGGCTGCTACGGATACGTGGCGAGAGCTTGATGGTGCCCCTGGAAGCGCCGCGATTGAGGGTCAGGCGCGGCTGGCCGTTGACGTAGACCAGCGATAGCGTATCGCCGGGATAGATCAGATTGGGGTTCTCGATCTGCGGATTGGCCTGCCAGAGCTCGGGCCATTTCCACGGCTCACGCAGGTATTTGCCCGATATGTCCCAGAGTGTGTCCCCCGTGACAACCGTGTATTGCTGTGGAAAACCTTCCCTGAGTTGCACTTGCCCGTGCGCAAAACCGGCCGAGGCCAGAAGGAGCAGGGCGAGTAGTGATTTCCTCATGCGGTGAATCCCTTTATTATGTGCATTCGCGTAGAACGCCAGAGCCCTCGTGGCTCGCTCCCCGCTTACTCTTGAAAAGCAGGGAGCTACGTTTTACAACGGTAGCCGGCATCTTCGGACCCGCCAGGCCATCGACCCGACTTTACCTCACACGTGCAGCAATTGAGCTTATGGCCATTTTAGACATCCTCGAATTCCCCGATTCGCGCCTGCGCACTATCGCCAAACCAGTGGCCGTAGTGGACGACGAAGTGCGTCAGTTGGTCGACGATATGTTTGAAACAATGTATGAAGCGCCAGGCATCGGCCTCGCCGCGACCCAGGTCAACGTGCATAAACGTATCGTCGTCATGGACCTCTCCGAAGACCGCAGCGAACCGAGGGTGTTCATCAACCCCGAGTTCGAAACCCTGACCGACGAGATGGAACAGTATCAGGAAGGTTGCCTCTCGGTGCCGGGCTTCTACGAAAACGTCGATCGCCCGCAGAAGGTCAAGATCAAGGCCCTGGACCGCGACGGCCAGCCTTACGAACTGATCGCCGAAGGCCTGCTCGCCGTGTGCATCCAGCATGAATGCGACCACCTCAACGGCAAATTGTTCGTCGACTACCTGTCCAGTCTCAAACGCGACCGAATCAAGAAGAAACTGGAAAAGCTCCATCGCCAGAACGCTTGATGCCCTTCTTCCAAAGGCTTGCTGCGGCAAGCCTTTTTCTTTTCAGAGATCGCTCCCATGACTGAGCCACTGCGCATTGTCTTTGCCGGCACCCCGGAATTCGCCGCCGAACACCTCAAGGCCCTGCTCGACAGCCCTTACGAGATCGTCGCGGTCTACACCCAGCCGGACCGTCCGGCGGGCCGTGGGCAAAAGTTGATGCCAAGCCCGGTCAAGCAGCTGGCTCTGGAAAACAACATCCCGGTACTGCAACCGCCGACCCTGCGCAACGAAGACGCCCAGGCTGAACTGGCCGCGTTGAAGCCGGACTTGCTGGTGGTGGTCGCCTACGGCCTGATCCTGCCACAAGTGGTGCTGGATATTCCGCGCCTGGGTTGCATCAACAGCCACGCCTCCCTGCTGCCACGCTGGCGGGGTGCGGCACCGATCCAGCGCGCCGTCGAAGCCGGCGACAGTGAAAGCGGCGTGACCGTGATGCGCATGGAAGCCGGCCTCGATACCGGGCCGATGCTGCTCAAAGTCACTACGCCGATCACCGGTGAAGACACCGGCGGCAGCTTGCACGACCGTCTGGCCGAGATGGGTCCGCCCGCCGTGATCCAGGCGATTGCCGCTCTCGCTGCCGGCACGCTGGAAGGCGAAGTGCAGGACGACAGCCTTGCCACCTACGCGCACAAATTGAACAAAGATGAAGCGCGCATCGACTGGAGCCGTCCGGCGGTTGAACTGGAACGCCTGGTCCGCGCCTTCAATCCGTGGCCGATCTGCCACAGCACGCTCAATGGTGAGGCACTGAAAGTCCTGGCTGCGAGCCTGGCTGAAGGGCAGGGCGCTCCCGGTGAAATCCTCGGCGCCAGCAAGGACGGCCTGATTGTCGCCTGCGGCGAACAGGCGCTATGCCTGACCCGTCTGCAATTGCCCGGCGGCAAAGCGCTGAACTTCAGCGACTTGTTCAACAGCCGTCGTGAGAAGTTCGCCGCCGGCACCGTCCTCGGTCAAACGGCGGACGCTCAATGAACCCACGTCTGGCCGCCGCCAAGGCACTGGCTGCTGTTCTTAACGGAAAAGCCTCACTCAACAGTTCGCTGCCGACCCAAATGGACAAGGTCGAAGACCGTGATCGCGGTTTCACCCAGGACCTGGCGTTCGGCACCGCTCGCTGGCAGCCGCGTTTGTCGGCGTTGGCGGCGAAGTTGTTGCAAAAACCGTTCAAGGCCGCGGATGCCGATGTCGAGGCGCTGTTGCTGGTCGGCCTCTATCAGCTGCTGTATACCCGCGTCCCGGCTCATGCCGCCATCGGCGAAACCGTCGGTTGCGCCGACAAGCTGAAAAAGCCCTGGGCCAAGGCGCTGCTGAATGCTGTTTTACGGCGCGCACAACGGGAAAGCGAAGCGTTGCTTGCCGAACTGGAACACGACCCGGTGGTGCGCACCGCTCACCCGCGCTGGTTGCAAAAATCCCTGAAGGCCTTCTGGCCCCAACAGTGGGAAGCCATTTGCGCGGCGAACAATGCGCATCCGCCGATGATTCTGCGGGTCAACCGTCGCCATCACGCGCGCGACGCCTACCTTGGGTTGCTGAGCGAAGCCGGCATCGTCGCCACGCCGTGCGTTTACAGTCCGGATGGCATCATCCTCGACGCCGCCGCCGACGTGCGCAGCCTGCCGGGTTTTGCCGAAGGCTGGATCAGCGTGCAGGACGAGGCGGCGCAACTGGCCGCCGACCTGCTGGATCTGGCACCGGGGCAACGCGTGCTGGACGCTTGCTGCGCACCGGGTGGCAAGACCTGCCACATCCTTGAAGCCGAACCCGAACTGGCCGGCGTAGTGGGCGTGGATCTGGAAGCCAAGCGTCTGGTGCGAGTGCGTGAGAACCTTGCTCGCCTGGGCCTGAGCGCAGACCTGATCGCTGCCGACGGCCGCGACACCGCAACCTGGTGGGACGGCAAACCGTTTCAACGCATTCTGTTGGATGCACCGTGCTCGGCCACCGGTGTGATTCGTCGTCACCCGGACATCAAGCTGACCCGCCAACCCGATGACATCGCTGCATTAGCGGTGCTGCAGGGCGAACTGCTGGATGCCATGTGGATAACCCTGGACGTTGGCGGCATCCTGCTTTACGCCACCTGCTCCACGCTGCCAACCGAGAACACTGAAGTCATCGAGGCCTTCCTCGCTCGTACGCCAGGCGCTCGTGAACTGGATATCGCCAGTGCGGCCGGCATCAAGCAGCCCCATGGGCGCCAGTTGCTGGCCCAGGAAGGCGGCCATGACGGGTTCTACTACGCCAAGCTAATCAAGATCGCCGCCGCGCGCGGTTAACCGGGTTTAAGGGAGTGACTGGATGAAAATCATCATCCTCGGCGCAGGGCAGGTCGGCGGTTCGCTGGCGGAACACTTGGCCAGCGAGGCCAATGACATCACGGTAGTCGACACCGATGGCGATCGTCTGCGCGATCTCGGCGACCGACTGGACATCCGCACGGTACAGGGCCGCGGCTCGCTCCCGACGGTGCTGCGCCAGGCTGGCGCGGACGACGCCGACATGTTGGTGGCCGTGACCAGCAGTGACGAAACCAACATGGTGGCCTGTCAGGTCGCCCACACCCTGTTCCACACGCCAACCAAAATCGCCCGGGTCCGCGAAGCGGCCTACCTGACGCGCAACGATCTGTTCGACAACGAAGCGATTCCGGTGGACGTGCTGATCAGCCCGGAGCAAGTGGTCACCAACTACATCAAGCGCCTGATCCAGCATCCGGGTGCGTTGCAGGTGATCGATTTCGCCGAGGGCAAAGCCCAGCTAGTGGCCGTCAAGGCCTATTACGGTGGTCCGCTGGTGGGCCAGCAACTGCGCCAATTGCGCGAGCACATGCCGAATGTCGAAACCCGGGTCGCGGCGATTTTCCGCCGTGACCGCCCCATCCTGCCCCAGGGCGACACGGTGATCGAGGCGGACGACGAAGTCTTTTTCATCGCGGCCAAGGCGAATATTCGTGCGGTGATGAGTGAAATGCGCCGCCTCGATGAGAGCTACAAGCGCATTGTCATCGCTGGCGGCGGGCAGATCGGTGAACGCCTGGCCGAGGCCATTGAAAGCCGTTACCAGGTAAAGATCATCGAAATGAACCCGGCGCGCTGCCGTCATCTTTCGGACACCCTCGACAGCACCGTGGTGCTGCAGGGCAGCGCTTCGGATCGGGATCTGCTGCTGGAAGAGAACATCGCCGACGCCGACCTGTTCCTCGCCCTGACCAATGACGACGAGGCCAACATCATGTCGTCCTTGCTGGCCAAGCGCCTGGGCGCGAAGAAGGTGATGACGATCATCAACAACCCGGCCTATGTCGACCTGATCCAGGGCGGCGACATCGACATCGCCATCAGCCCGCAACTGGCGACCATTGGCACGTTGCTGGCCCATGTGCGGCGCGGCGATATTGTCAGCGTGCACTCATTGCGCCGCGGCGCGGCAGAGGCCATCGAGGCCATTGCCCACGGCGATGCGAAATCGAGCAAGGTCATCGGTAAATCCATCGAGAACATCGGCCTGCCGCCAGGCACCACCATCGGCGCGATCATTCGCGACGAAGAGGTGATCATCGCCCACGACGACACCGTGATCGCGGCGGGCGATCATGTGATTCTGTTCCTTGTGGATAAAAAGCATATTCGGGATGTGGAGAAGCTGTTTCATGTGGGGCTGAGCTTCTTCTGATCTGTATCCTGCGGTGGTCAGAATGGCCTCATCGCGGGCAAGCCCGCTTCCACAGGGATCTCAGCCGTACACAAGATACGTGTTCACTGCAAACCCTGTGGGAGCGGGCTTGCCCGCGATACGATCTCAAGAACCCACAGGCATCCCCGAATAAGCTCAATAAGGAATCCACCATGATCGAATCCCTGGAAAAAATGCTCGCCAAGGGTGTGGATAACTCATTGCTGCGCTTCGGCCTCGGCAAGGGTTACCTGGATCTCGGGGAAAACGCCAAGGCCGCAGAGCATTTCCAGCGTTGCGTCGAGTTCGATCCGAACTATTCGGCAGCCTGGAAACTGTTGGGCAAGGCCCATCTGGCACTGGCGGATTATCCGGCTGCGCGCCAGGCCTGGGAACACGGTCTGGCAGCCGCCCGCGTCCATGGCGACAAGCAGGCGGAAAAGGAAATGACGGTGTTTCTGAAGAAACTCGAACGTCAGGCTCACTGATCAGAGATACCACAGCCTGTGGGAGCCTTTGTAGGAGCTGTCGAGCGAAGCGAGGCTGCGATCTTTTGATCTTGCTCCCCAGCGATCTCCAAAAGATCAGGATCAAAAGATCAGGATCAAAAGATCGCAGCCTGCGGCAGCTCCTACAGGGGTTATCACAAACAGATCAATACCAACGCTCTTCACCCGGTGGACGCTTCTTGAAGCGCTTCATGCTCCACATGTACTGGCTCGGATAAGCCCGGACATATCGCTCCACCACCTGGCTCATGGCCGCACAGGATGTTTCGGTGTCGGTGCTGTACATGGCTTCTGGCGCGGCCTCGAGGATCACCTTGTAACCCGAACCGTCCGGCAGCCGCAGGGCATGCAGGAACACGCCGACCGCCTTGCCGCCCGCGAGCATGTTCGGTACGAATTTGCTGGTCAGTGCCTGCGTGGCGAAGAATGGCACGAAAATCCCGGCTGATTCGGCGGGTTCCGGATCGGCGGGAATCCCGACTGCCCCCCCTTTGCGCACTTCCTTGATCACGCTGAGGATGCCTTCCTTGGTGGATGCGGCGACCCGATTGCCCAGTTGCACCCGCTGTTTGCGCAGCAAGTCATCGACCGCCTTCAACTTGGGCGGTCGATAGAAAATGATCGGTTTGCATTGGCTGCAATAAAAGTGGTTCAACACCTCCCAATTGCCCAGATGGCTGGTGATACCGACGACGCCTTTGCCGGAGGCGAGGGCGTCCTTCAAGATGTCGAGCCCCTCGACTTCGCGCACCAGATCGATCGAGCGCTGAGCCGGCCAGATCCAGGCGCAGGCACTTTCGGTCAGGGACTTGCCGATATCCTTCAGGCTCTCGCCTACAAGACGTTCGCGTTCAGCGGGGTCCATTTCCGGAAAGCACTTGGCGAGGTTGATCCGCACCACGTCCCGGGAACGGTTGGGGGTTTTCCACATGACCCAGCCAATGGCCGAGCCGACGGCCTGCACGGCCCGCCACGGGAGCAGGGCAAACAGCCGCAGAGCGCCTACCAGCATGGCGCCTTTAAACTTTTCCACAGGTCACTCCTGATCTTGTGCTGTGCGCGAGGCGGCCATTCTAACCGCCGTTCACCAGAGTCGCGTAGCGATCGCAATCCCGGGTATGGTCCATGACCATGCCCGAGGCCTGCATCAATGCGTAACAAATGGTCGGGCCGACGAAGGTGAAGCCGGCCTTTTTCAAGCCTTTGCTCATTTCCACGGCGGTCGGTGTCACGGCCGGCACTTCGGTTCGATCCTTGAAATGATTGATCACAGGCTGGCCACCGACGAACGACCATAGAAACGCCACCGGGTCCTCCAGCGCCAGCCAGGCCTGGGCATTGCGCCGGGCTGCGTTGAGTTTGAGGCGATTGCGGATGATCCCCGGATCGAGCATCAATTCATCGATCTCGGCGTCGCTCATCTGCGCCACGCGCTGGACGTCGAAGCCGAACAATACCTCGCGATAACGCTCGCGTTTACGCAGTACGGTGATCCAGGACAGGCCGGCCTGGAACCCTTCGAGCAAAAGCAACTCGAATAATCCCTGCGCATCGCGTAGCGGCGTACCCCACTCCTGATCGTGATAAGCCATGTACAGCGGATCTTCGGAACACCAAAAGCAGCGTGGCATAAGGCTCCAGGGGGCGTGCGCAGGACCGAATCGGGTATACTCCCGCTCTTTAAATCGCAGCCCAAGAAACAGGTGAATTTCGTGAGCCAGCCTACGCCAGCCGTGCGTACCTTCCAAGACTTGATCCTCGCCCTCCAGCAATACTGGGCCGAGCAAGGTTGTGTGGTACTTCAGCCCTACGATATGGAAGTAGGCGCCGGCACTTTCCACACTGCCACGTTCCTGCGCGCCATCGGCCCGGAAACCTGGAACGCCGCTTATGTGCAGCCCAGTCGTCGCCCGACTGACGGCCGCTACGGCGAAAACCCGAACCGTCTGCAGCATTACTACCAGTTCCAGGTGGTGTTGAAGCCGAATCCGGACAACTTCCAGGAACTGTACCTGGGCTCCCTCAAGCATGTCGGCCTGGACCCGTTGGTCCACGACATCCGTTTCGTCGAAGACAACTGGGAATCGCCGACCCTGGGCGCCTGGGGCCTGGGCTGGGAAGTCTGGCTCAACGGCATGGAAGTGACGCAGTTCACGTACTTCCAGCAAGCGGGCGGCATCGAGTGCTACCCGGTGACCGGCGAGATCACCTACGGTCTCGAGCGCCTGGCCATGTACCTGCAAGGCGTGGACTCGGTCTACGACCTGGTCTGGGCTGACGGCCCGATGGGCAAGGTCACCTACGGCGACGTGTTCCACCAGAACGAAGTGGAGCAGTCGACCTACAACTTCGAACACGCCAACGTCGAGAAGCTGTTCGAGCTGTTCGATTTCTACGAAAGCGAAGCCAAGCGCCTGATCGAACTCGAGCAGCCGCTGCCGTTGCCGAGCTACGAAATGGTGTTGAAGGCCTCCCACACCTTCAACCTGCTGGATGCGCGCCGGGCGATTTCGGTAACCGCACGTCAGCAATACATTCTGCGTGTACGCACCCTGGCGCGTTCCGTTGCGCAAGCCTACCTGCTGGCTCGCGCCAAGCTGGGCTTCCCGATGGCGACCCCGGACCTGCGTGATGAAGTACTGGCCAAGCTGGAGGCTGCACAATGAGTGCTCAAGATTTTCTGGTTGAACTGGGCACCGAAGAACTGCCACCCAAAGCCCTGAACACCCTGGCCGACGCGTTCCTGGCCGGTATCGACAAGGGCCTGCAGGCCGCTGGCCTGAACTACGAGACCAAAACCGTCTACGCCGCACCGCGTCGTCTGGCTGTGCTGATCACCTCGCTGGCGACCCACCAGCCGGATCGCAGCATCAACCTCGACGGCCCGCCACGCCAGGCCGCGTTCGATGCCGAAGGCAACCCGACTCAAGCGGCATTGGGTTTCGCCAAGAAGTGCGGCGTCGACCTGAGCGAAATCGATCAGAGCGGCCCGAAACTGCGCTACAGCCAGAGCATCGCCGGCAAGCCGACCGCGAGCCTGCTGCCGACCATCGTCGAAGACTCCCTGAACGACCTGCCGATTCCAAAGCGCATGCGCTGGGGCGCCCGCAAGGAAGAGTTCGTGCGTCCGACCCAGTGGCTGGTGATGCTGCTCGGTGACCAGGTCATCGATTGCACGATCCTCGCCCAGAAGGCCGGTCGCGACTCCCGTGGTCATCGCTTCCATCACCCGGAAAGTGTGCGCATCACCTCCCCAGCCAACTACTTGAGCGACCTGCGTGCCGCTTATGTACTGGCCGACTCCAACGAACGTCGCGAGCTGATCAGCAAGCGCACCGAAGCGTTGGCGACGATGCAGGAAGGTACGGCGATCGTTCCTCCAGCCTTGCTTGATGAAGTGACCGCGCTGGTTGAATGGCCGGTGCCGCTGGTGTGCTCGTTCGAGGAACGTTTCCTCGACGTTCCGCAAGAAGCGCTGATCACCACCATGCAGGACAACCAGAAGTACTTCTGCCTGCTGGATGCCGACGGCAAGTTGCTGCCACGCTTCATTACCGTGGCCAACATCGAAAGCAAAGACCCGCAACAAATCATCGCCGGTAACGAGAAAGTGGTTCGCCCACGCCTGACCGACGCCGAGTTCTTCTTCAAGCAAGACAAGAAGCAGAAACTCGAAGACTTCAATCTGCGCCTGCAAAACGTGGTGTTCCAGGAAAAACTCGGCAGCGTCTACGACAAGGCCGAGCGTGTTTCCAAACTGGCCGCGTTCATCGCGCAGCGCATTGGTGGCAACGCAGCCTGGTCTTCCCGTGCCGGCCTGCTGTCCAAGTGCGACCTGTCGACCGAAATGGTCGGTGAGTTCCCGGAGATGCAAGGTGTCGCCGGTTACTACTACGCCCTCAACGACGGCGAGCCGGAAGAAGTCGCCCTGGCGCTGAACGAGCAATACATGCCGCGCGGTGCCGGTGCTGAACTGCCGACCACCCTGACCGGTGCGGCCGTGGCCATCGCTGACAAGCTCGACACCCTGGTGGGCATTTTCGGCATAGGCATGCTGCCGACCGGTAGCAAAGACCCGTACGCATTGCGTCGTGCCGCCCTGGGTGTGTTGCGTATCCTGATCGACAAGAAGCTCGAGCTCGACCTGAACGACGCCGTAGCCTTCGCTGTGAATGCATTCGGTACCAAGGTCAAGGCTGTCGGTCTCAATGATTCGGTGCTGGAATTCATCTTCGACCGTCTGCGTGCCCGTTACGAAGACGAAGGTGTCGATGTCGGGACTTACCTGTCGGTACGGGCCCTGAAGCCGGGTTCGGCGCTGGACTTCGATCAGCGCGTCCAAGCGGTAGAGGCGTTCCGCAAATTGCCGCAAGCTGCTGCCCTGGCTGCGGTGAACAAGCGCGTTTCGAACTTGCTGAGCAAGGTAGAGGGCTCGGTTCCGGCAGTTGTTGAAGCCAAGTACTTCGACAACGCCAACGAGTTCTCCCTGTATTCGGCAATCCAGCAGGCGGACCAGGCTGTCCAGCCGATGGCTGCTGCACGTCAGTACAGCGAATCGCTGGCACGCCTGGCGGCCTTGCGCGAGCCGGTGGATGCGTTCTTCGAAGCCGTGATGGTCAATGCCGACGATGCCAAAGTGCGCGCCAACCGCTATGCATTGCTGGCGCGTCTGCGTGGACTGTTCCTCGGTGTCGCCGACATTTCGCTGCTGGGCTGAGGGATTGCTGTTGAAACTGCTGATTCTCGATCGGGACGGGGTGATCAATTACGACTCCGACGCTTACATCAAGTCGGTGGAGGAGTGGATTCCACTCCCCGGTTCAATCGAAGCCATCGCGCAGTTGAGCAAAGCCGGCTGGACGGTGGCAGTGGCCACCAACCAGTCGGGCATCGCTCGCGGCTATTACGACATCGCCACCCTGGACGCCATGCACGAGCGCTTGCGCTCACTGGTGGCGGAGCAGGGTGGTGAAGTCGGGCTGATCGTCTACTGCCCGCACGGGCCGGACGACGGTTGCGATTGCCGCAAACCAAAACCGGGGATGTTGAAAACCATCGCCGCACATTACAACGTAGCGCTGACCAATCTATGGTTCGTCGGCGATACTCTCGGTGACCTGGAAGCCGCCAAAGCCGTCGATTCTCAGCCAGTTTTGGTAAAGACCGGAAAAGGCGAAAAGACTCTGGGCAAGACCCTGCCGGTGGGCACCCTGATTTTTGACGATCTGGCGGCGATTGCCGCAGAACTTATCCACAATTGAGCGCTTCTGATATTCCTGGCCAAGGATTGATCGGGAGTGCGCTTATATAGACGGGCAATGCCCGCACGGTAAACGTCGCCATGTCGATACTGCAGGCCATCAGAACCTTCCTCTTTTACCTGCTGCTGGGCACCAGCTCTTTGCTCTGGTGCAGCCTGAGCTTTTTAATCGCACCTTTTCTACCGTTCAAGGCGCGCTATCGCTTTATCAATGTGTACTGGTGCCGCTGCGCCTTATGGCTGAGCAAAGTCTTTCTGGGCATCAGCCATGAAATCAAAGGCGCAGAGAACGTGCCTGACCAGCCCTGCGTGATTCAATCCAATCACCAGAGCACCTGGGAGACCTTCTTTCTCTCGGCCTACTTCGAGCCACTGAGCCAAGTGCTCAAGCGTGAACTGCTTTACGTTCCGTTCTTCGGTTGGGCGATGGCCATGCTGCGACCGATTGCCATCGACCGCGGCAATCCTAAAGCTGCGCTCAAACACGTGGCGAAAAAGGGCGATGAATTGCTCAAAGATGGCGTCTGGGTGCTGATCTTCCCGGAAGGCACGCGGGTTCCTTTCGGCACCATCGGAAAATTCTCCCGCGGTGGCACCGCTTTGGCGGTCAATGCTGCACTCCCGGTACTGCCGATTGCGCACAATGCAGGCAAATTCTGGCCGAAAGCCGGTTGGGCGAAAACGCAGGGCGTCATCACCGTGATCATCGGTGAACCCATGTACGCCGACGGCAGCGGGCCGCGCGCCATTGCCGAGCTGAACGATCGGGTCCAGGCCTGGAACGAGCAGATGCAACGGGAAATGGGCTCGCTTCCACCTGCTCCGCAAGCCCCGGCTGCCAGTGATCAAATGGCAGTCTGAGATTCTGTGGATAACCTGTGTATCGTTTTTCTTACAAGTGCCGTATTTCGCTTGTAGCTTGATGATTTATATACATATTTCATAAACACATAAAACGTCGGAAAAGGTGCATAAGTTTTTTTCGGGCGCAAAAAAACCGGCTGATATAGCCGGTTTTTTTTATGCCGCAATGGCTGTGTAGGCCCTCTGCCGGGAGGCAACCCTAGCAGAACTGCTAGTGTTGGTTTTCCGGGGCATTTGTTAGGGTGCCCTGACCAACGATTTCCGCTTCAAGTTGGTGGGTCAATCAGACCTGAATGAGGAGGCTCCCTATGCCCGTTTCCCGTCACACTCACCGCCCCCCTTCATCCAGTCGCAATTTGTCAAAGACATTATTGCTGGCCACCGACTTGCAGCGAAGCGTCCTTACCCAATTGGATCGTACCGGTCCAGGCCCACTTGCCTATAACCCCTATGGCTCGCAGAGCAATACGCTCCCGGCAGGCACTCGCTTGGGGTTTAATGGGGAGCTTAAAGAACAACCTGCTGGCTGGTATCACCTGGGTAATGGTCATCGGGTCTATAACCCGACGCTGATGCGTTTTCACAGTCCTGATCGGCTGAGTCCGTTTGCCAAAGGCGGCTTGAACGCTTACGCCTATTGCGAAGGGGACCCCGTGAACTTCGTAGATCCGACGGGGCAATTCATCAAGGCTGCTTTAGCCTTTCTTAAAGTTTTTGTCCCTTACTTCAAGACGTTTGAAACCGTGTCGGTTCATGCCAGTAATATCACCCGGATTGCTTTTAGTCCTCTTCCACGTGGAGTTATGGGCTATGCGACGTTAGCGTCTAACGTCGGTTATGGCGGTGTCGCCACGGGAGCCACCCTGCAGGCTCTGGGTTATTCAGCTGGAGCCGTCGTTTCGAGTGCTGGTGGGGCGCTGGCGAGTTTAGGTAACAGTATTAGAATGATGCACACTGCTGTTACTACAGTAGCAGCAAGCCGTTTTGGGAAAGCCATTGCCCGACGCTTGGTGCGCAAACAAGCTCCGGCTTTGAAAAAGAATGAAATAGTAGTGGCCAACCCCGGGGGGAAAACAAAACCGTCCAGCCGTTCCAATTCACGTCTCAGTCGGGTGGCCTCTTCAGTGAAAACTGACGCTGGTCAAATTCGCGGAAAAAAGTTGATCTGATGGTTTTTGTTACGCCACCTCGCTTCGTGCGCTCAGTCTGATTGCGAGTATTTGTCTTAATCCTTGAGCAACGGGAAATGCAGCCGGAAGCGAGTGCCTTGATCCACCACACTTTGGCACTCAATCCTCGCGCCATGTCGATCCATCACCGCCTTCACCATCGACAGCCCCAATCCCACGCCGTCGATGCCGTGGGCTGAAGAAAGTCGCCGATACTGGCTGAACAGTTCGGGCAATTCCTCTGCAGCAATGCCTTTACCTTGATCAATGATCTCGCACGTCAGCCAGCCTTCGGCGCAGTTGACTTGCACAATGATTCGAGTGCCGGGGCCGCTGTACTTGATGGCGTTCTCCAGTAGATTGAACAAGGCTCGGGTCAGCAGCGCCTGGTCGGCCATGATCAAGCTTTCCTGCGCCAGATCATCCAAGTGATGGACCATTTCGATCTGCTTCAACTGCGCAATGGTCAATGTTTGATCGAAGACATCCAGCACCATCATCGCAAACAAGCTCGGCTGAAACTGATACGCCTCTGACTCGGCCTTGGCCAGTTGTACGAAACCGTCAGTCAATTCCAGGGCTCGACGCACCTGGCACTCGATCTGATCGAACAGCTGGGTGTCCCCGACGGATTGATGTCGGTGGACGTCGAGCAGGGCGAGAATCGCCGAGTGAGGCGCCCGCAGATCATGGGACAAGAAGCGCAACAGTACGCCACGCTGCTCCTCGGCATCACGCTCAACGCTGAGGTCGGTCAGGCTCAATAACCAGCCGATAGGCGTTTCTCCGTCCACTGGCAGTAACGCCGCGCGCTCCAGACGCAGGCTGCGTTCCTTGACGTCCCTGAACTCCACCAGCGGCAAAGTCGATAAGAGTGGCCGAGGGCCTTCGACCAGTTCCGGATAGCCCAGTTTGGCCAATTGCTCCAGAACGTCATCGCCCACCAGATCGGCGCCGAACAGATCCCTGGCATTACGGTTACCCAGCAAAATGCGGCCATGGGGATCACTGATCAAGGTGGCGACAGGCAAATACTCCAGGCCATCAGCGATAAAGCGACGGGTATCACGGGTTCGCCCCATCGCTTGTTCCAGCGCCATGATCTGACCTTGCAAAGGGTCGTCAGTCGGAAATTGTGCACGACGGCGCTCAGGAAAGACCTTCGGCTCGCTGTCCAGCCGCTCCAGTTCCCAGCCAAAATAGGTCAGTACCACACTCAAGCGCCGCCAGTTCCAGATCAGGTAACCGAACAACATGCCCAACAGACTCGCTGCAGGGGACCACCACCAGCCCAGTTTCGCCAATCCTATGCTCGCCAGTAGCGCACAACTCATGCCCACCAAGGTCAACCAGAGCGCCAGCCTTGGACGAAGCAATAACAAACCCAAGACACAGGCGACCAGGCAAACAGACAACAACGCGCCCCACACACCCGAGCCGTCTCGTTGGCTGGTCTCGGCATTGAAAGAAAGAAGGCCCGTCAGGGGTAACAACAGCAAGCTTATCCACAGCCATTCGCGGACCAATTGCCGAAACAACCTTTGGACTTGAGTCGGCTCGCGACTTTCCCGGCGGCGCTCATAATTCATAGGCAATACTGACGTAAGGGTTGTAGGGAATTTCGTTCATGGGTCACAGTTCCCGGAGGAGGGCGCTTGAAGAATCATAGCGGACCTGCTTACTTTCACTCTCCAACCGAACGTGTATTGTCAGATAACATGCTGGCCGCCAAAGGAATAACGTACATGCGTGTCGCGATACTGGATGACGAACCGGCAGAACTGCGCAGGGTGGAACAGACTTTGCGGCAGATGGCCGAACCGGGTGAGTCTGCCTGGTCATTGCACAGCTTCGAACAGGGAGAGGATCTGTTACGGCAATTGCGACGGGAAACATTCGACCTGCTGATCCTCGACTGGCAGTTGCCAGGCTTCAGCGGCCTGTCGCTGTTACGCTGGACCCGCGAGCACATGGACGCACCGCCCGCCGCGATCATGCTGACCAGCCGCGATGCCGAAAGCGATATCGTCCAGGCGTTGAATGCAGGCGCCGACGATTACGTCAGCAAGCCGTTTCGACCCAATGAATTGAAAGCCAGAGTGGCTGCAGTGTTGCGCCGGCATAGCCAGCAACGTGCGGCAGCGACCGAAGTTCTGAGTTTCAATGATCTGGTGTTCGATGATGCCGCGTTGACCGTAAACCGCGCCGGCAAATCTATTGGGATGACCGAGCGGGAATACCGACTGGCGCGTTGCCTGTTCAGTAACCTGGGACGACCGCTGTCCCGGGAGTATCTCTATGAGCGGTTCTGGACCCATGAAGAGATGGTGTCTTCCCGACCGCTGGACACCCACATTTATCGCCTGCGCAACAAGCTGGGGCTGACGGCTGATCGCGGTTGGCAATTGTTGACGATTTACGGGTATGGGTATCGGTTGGAGAGTGTGGGGGTGGCAAGCGAGTGAAGATCTTTAATCGGACAAACATTTCGATGGGCCAATAAAAAGGCCAACGCGTTAACGGTGGCCTTTTTTTGGCAAGTACGCTGGATCAGAAATCCAGGTTGGATACCGCCAGGGCGTTGCTTTCGATAAAGTCACGACGTGGCTCGACCGCATCACCCATCAGGGTGTTGAAGATCTGATCCGCGCCAATGGCGTCTTCGATGGTGACTCTAAGCATCCGGCGCTGGCTTGGGTCCATGGTGGTTTCCCACAGCTGATCCGGGTTCATTTCACCCAGACCTTTGTATCGCTGGATGGTGTGACGCTTAGTGCTTTCAGCCATCAGCCATTCAAGCGCTTCCTTGAACTCGGTGACCGGCTTCTTGCGCTCGCCACGCTGGATGTACGCGCCGTCGTCCAACAAGGTGCTCAGTTGAGCGCCCAGAGAAACAACCGTCTTGTAATCGTTACTGCCGAAGAAGTCGCGGTTGAACGTGACGTAGTTCGACAGGCCGTGGGAGATCAGTTCGACCTCAGGCAGCCAGACGTTACGTTCACGGTCTTCACGCAGGCTGGCTTTGTAAACCAGGCCGGACTTCTCGACGGTGCGCAGGCGAACTTCGTACTGGGCCAACCAATCCTGCATGGCGGCGTGATCGGACAGTTGCTCCATACTCACTGCAGGCAAGTAGATGAAGTGCTCGGTCAGTTCCTGTGGGTACAGGCGCGACAGACGCTTGAGGGTCTTCATCACCAGGCGGAAGTCATTCACCAGACGCTCGAGCGCTTCACCGGAAATCCCCGGGGCTTCGTCGTTCAGGTGCAGGCTTGCATCTTCCAGGGCCGACTGCGTCATGTACTCTTCCATGGCGTCGTCGTCTTTGATGTATTGCTCTTGCTTGCCTTTCTTGACCTTGTACAGCGGCGGCTGTGCGATGTAGATGTAGCCGCGCTCGATCAGCTCCGGGAGCTGACGGAAGAAGAAGGTCAGCAGCAGGGTACGGATGTGCGAACCGTCGACGTCAGCATCGGTCATGATGATGATGTTGTGGTAGCGCAGCTTGTCGATGTTGTACTCGTCACGGCCAATGCCGCAGCCCAGCGCGGTGATCAAGGTGCCCACTTCCTGCGAAGAGATCATCTTGTCGAAGCGCGCCTTCTCGACGTTCAGGATCTTGCCTTTCAACGGCAGGATGGCCTGGGTTCTACGGTTGCGTCCCTGCTTGGCGGAGCCGCCAGCAGAGTCACCTTCCACGAGGTACAACTCGGAAAGGGCAGGGTCTTTTTCCTGGCAGTCAGCCAGTTTGCCCGGCAGGCCGGCAATGTCCAGCGCGCCTTTACGACGGGTCATCTCACGGGCTTTACGCGCCGCTTCACGAGCCCGTGCCGCGTCGATCATCTTGCCGACGACCAGCTTGGCTTCGTTCGGGTTTTCCAGCAGGAAGTCGGAGAAGTACTTGCCCATTTCCTGTTCGACCGCGGTCTTCACTTCGGAAGAAACCAGCTTGTCTTTTGTCTGGGAGCTGAACTTCGGATCCGGCACTTTCACCGAGATGATCGCGGTCAGGCCTTCACGGGCATCGTCGCCAGTGGTCGCGACTTTGTGCTTCTTCGCCAGACCTTCCGCTTCGATGTAGGTGTTCAGGTTACGCGTCAGGGCTGAACGGAAACCCACCAGGTGAGTACCGCCGTCGCGCTGTGGAATGTTGTTGGTGAAGCACAACAGGTTCTCGTTGAAGCTGTCGTTCCACTGCAGGGCGATTTCCACGCCGATGCCGTCTTCACGCTGGATGTTGAAGTGGAACACTTGGTTGACCGGCGTCTTGTTGGTGTTCAGGTATTCAACAAACGCACGCAGGCCGCCTTCGTACTTGAACAACTCTTCCTTGCCACTGCGCTCGTCCTTGAGGACGATGCCGACACCGGAGTTCAGGAAGGACAGTTCACGAATCCGCTTGGCCAGGATGTCCCAGCTGAAGTGGATATTCTTGAAGGTCAGGTCAGAAGGTTTGAAGTGAATCTGGGTACCGGTGGTTTCGCTTTCGCCAACGATTTTCATCGGCTCTTTCGGAACACCATGGATGTAGGTCTGTTCCCAGATCTTGCCACTGCGGCGAACAGTCAACATCAGCTCTTCGGACAGGGCGTTCACAACCGACACACCTACACCGTGCAGGCCGCCGGATACTTTGTAGGAGTTGTCGTCGAACTTACCGCCGGCGTGCAGCACGGTCATGATGACCTCGGCTGCCGAAACGCCTTCTTCTTTGTGCACGTCTACCGGGATGCCACGACCGTTGTCGCGAACGGTGATGGATTCGTCCGGGTGAATGATGATGCTGATGTCGTCGCAGTGGCCGGCGAGAGCTTCGTCGATCGAGTTATCGACCACTTCGAACACCATGTGGTGCAGACCGCTGCCATCGTCGGTGTCACCAATGTACATACCGGGACGTTTGCGTACGGCATCCAGGCCTTTCAGCACTTTAATGCTCGTTGAGTCGTACGTATTTTCTTCGCTCAATGCCTTCACTCCCGATGGTCGTGGGTCTGGGTGATACGGCCCTGTTCCACGTGGAACAAAGCGACTGGCGTTTCCGTCTGCCAGCCTTCCCTCAATAATTCGTGATCTACACAGGTGATAAAGACCTGGCAGCGTAAGTCTTCCAGCAAGCGGCAAAGCGCGCGACGGTGGTGCTCGTCCAGTTCGGACGGCAGGTCATCCACCAGATAAATACACTGACCGCGTCGGGCTTGGCTGACCAAGTGCCCTTGGGCAATCCGCAGCGCACACACCACCAACTTCTGCTGACCGCGGGACAAGATGTCTGCGGCGTTATGGGCGCCCAATCGAAGGCGCAAATCAGCGCGTTGTGGTCCGGCCTGGGTATGACCCATTTGCTGATCCCGCTGTAGGGAACCGGCGAGCACTGCACTCAGCTCGCGGTCCTTATCCCAACCTCGGTAATAGCTGAGCGTTAAGCCCTCGAGCTCAACCAGTTCGCTCAAGGTCTGTTCAAAGACTGGTTTCAAGGCTTTGATGTAAGCGCGGCGGTATTCATCAATTTCAGCGCTGGCCTGGCACAGTTCCCTGTCCCAAACCGCTTGCGAAACGGCGTCAAGTGTACCATGCCGCAGCCAAGAGTTTCTCTGGCGCAAGGCCTTCTGCAAGCGCTGCCAGGTGGACATGAAGCGCGGTTCCACGTGGAACACTCCCCAGTCGAGAAACTGTCTGCGAATCTTCGGCGCACCCTCCAACAGCCGGAAGCTGTCGGGGTTGATCAGCTGCAACGGCAGGATCTCCGCCAGCTGAGCCGCGCTACGGGCGTTCTGTCCGTCGATGCGGATCTGGAACTCACCCTGGCGGTCGCGAGATATCCCCAATGCACTGTGCCCGCCCTCGGCCAATTCCACCTGACCAAACACCGTGCACGCCAGCTGCTCGTATTGAATCATGGGCAATAGACGGGTGCTACGAAACGAACGGGCAAGCCCCAGCAGATGTATGGCTTCCAGAACACTGGTTTTGCCGCTGCCGTTGGCGCCGTAAAGAATATTGATTCGGGGAGAGGGGGAGAAGGTCACCGGGTGCAGATTGCGCACCGCGGTGACCGAGACGCGACTTAAGGACATCTAGCTTCTGCTGAGCATGATTACAGACGCATCGGCATGACAACGTAGGCCGAGTCATCGTTGTCGGACTCTTGCACCAGCGCGCTGCTGTTGGAGTCGGACAGGATCAGTCTAACTTGCTCGGTGGTCATCACCCCCAGCACGTCGAGCAGATAGCTCACGTTGAAGCCGATTTCCAGGGGGCCGCCGTTGTACTCAACACCCACTTCTTCTTCCGCTTCTTCCTGCTCCGGGTTGTTGGCCTGGATCTTTAGCTGGCCATTGGCCAGTTGCAGGCGAATGCCACGGTATTTCTCGTTGGACAGAATCGCGGTACGGCTGAAGGCTTCACGCAAGGCCTGACGATCACCCAGCACCAGCTTGTCGCCGCCTTTTGGCAGAACACGCTCGTAATCGGGGAATTTACCGTCGACCAGTTTCGAGGTGAAGGTGAACTCGCCGGTGGTGGCGCGGATGTGGTGTTGACCCAGGACGATGCTGACGATGCCGTCCGGCTCGGTCAGCAAGCGCGCCAGCTCAAGGATACCCTTGCGCGGCACGATGACCTGGTGGCGATCCGGCTGACCGATATCGGCCTGCATCGAGCACATGGCCAGACGGTGACCGTCTGTTGCCACAGCGCGGATGATGCCGGCAGAGACTTCCAGCAGCATGCCGTTCAGGTAGTACCGCACGTCCTGCTGGGCCATGGCGAAGCTGGTGCGCTCGATCAGACGACGCAATTTGCTTTGCTCCAGGCTGCAGGTCAGCGAGCCAGGGCCTTCTTCCACCGTCGGGAAATCGTTGGCCGGCAACGTCGACAAGGTAAAGCGGCTACGGCCGGCCTTCACCACAAGCTTCTGCTCGTCGACCTTGATGTCGATCAACGCGTCGTTCGGCAAGCTTTTGCAGATGTCCATCAGCTTGCGCGCAGGTACCGTGATGGAACCCGGATCTGCAGGTTCTTCGAGTTGTACACGACCGACCAGCTCGACTTCCAGGTCGGTACCGGTCAGCGACAGTTGCTGGCCTTCGACAACAAGCAGCACGTTGGAGAGCACCGGCAAGGTCTGTCGGCGCTCGACGACGCCTGCGACCAGTTGCAGGGGTTTCAACAGGGCTTCGCGTTGAATGGTGAAATGCATGGTCTAGTCCCTTGCCTTAATAAGCTGCGCTGGTGTTCATCAAGTGGTCAGTGTACGCAGCAGGTTCTTGTAGTCCTCGCGGATGTCCGCGTCGGATTCCTTGAGTTCGTTGATCTTGCGGCAGGCGTGCAAAACAGTCGTGTGATCGCGGCCACCAAACACGTCGCCGATTTCCGGCAGGCTGTGGTTAGTCAACTCTTTGGACAACGCCATGGCAACCTGACGCGGACGAGCGACCGAGCGTGAACGACGCTTGGACAGCAGGTCGGAGATCTTGATCTTGTAGTACTCGGCGACGGTGCGCTGAATGTTATCCACAGAGACCAGTTTGTCTTGCAGCGCCAACAGGTCCTTCAGGGATTCGCGAATCAGCTCGATGGTGATGTCGCGGCCCATGAAGTGCGAATGGGCGATCACGCGTTTAAGCGCACCTTCCAGTTCACGAACGTTGGAGCGAATACGCTGGGCGATGAAGAACGCCGCGTCGTGTGGCAGATCGACTTTGGCCTGATCGGCCTTTTTCATCAGGATCGCCACGCGGGTTTCCAGCTCCGGCGGCTCGACGGCAACCGTCAGCCCCCAACCGAAGCGAGACTTGAGGCGCTCTTCGAGGCCTTCGATTTCTTTAGGATAGCGGTCACTGGTCAGAATGACCTGCTGCCCACCTTCAAGCAGGGCATTGAAGGTGTGGAAAAACTCTTCCTGGGAGCGTTCCTTGCGGGCGAAGAACTGAATGTCATCGATCAACAGCGCGTCCACCGAACGGTAGAAGCGCTTGAATTCGTTGATCGCGTTCAATTGCAGCGCCTTGACCATGTCCGCCACGAAACGCTCGGAATGCAGGTACACGACCTTGGCATTCGGGTTCTTCTTTAATAGGTGGTTACCCACAGCGTGCATCAAGTGGGTTTTACCCAGGCCAACGCCACCATAAAGGAAGAGCGGGTTGTAGCCATGCTTGGGGTTGTCCGCTACCTGCCAGGCCGCGGCCCGGGCCAGTTGGTTGGACTTGCCTTCGACGAAGTTCTCGAACGTGAAGGTGCGGTTCAGGTAGCTGGTGTGCTTGAGCGCGCCTTCGACCTGCACCGTGCGCTGTTCGGAGCGCACCGGGGCCTGTTGAGAACTCGCACCCGCCATCGGGTCGAAACTGTCGCGGGACGGCTCTTCACTGACGTCGGCAACTTTGTGCGTCGATCGCTTGGTCGGCATGGCTGCCGGCGCGGGGGCCGGTGCGCTGACAGGCGCTTGAGCCGCCTGTGCCTGGGACGCGGCAGCGGCCAGCGGCGCATTAGGCGCGGCACGTGGCGCCGAACTGCGTTTGCTGCCTATTAATAAGGAAAGCGCAGGCGCCGTGCCATTGCCATGCTCATCCAGCAGTTCGAGGACGCGGCCCAGGTACTTTTCGTTAACCCAGTCGAGAACAAAACGATTCGGTGCGTAGACACGCAACTCGTCGCCTTCGGCTTCGACCTGTAGTGGACGGATCCAAGTGTTGAATTGTTGGGCAGGCAGCTCATCGCGCAAAAGCTCCACGCACTGCTGCCATAGTTCCACTGACAC